>CADBUT010000016.1 GCA_902797925.1 uncultured Spirochaetaceae bacterium | reverse complement strand
TATTTTTTATTATTTGCATAATCTTTATTCGCAAAAATCTTTTCTACTTCATCTGAACTTTCAGCCGTCAAGACTGAAAAGCAAAGCAAGCAAGCTGAAACAAAACCAAAAAGCTTTTTCATTTATTCTCCCACATGCGCCATTACAGGCATCTTCAATCATTTTTCTGAAAGTATAAGCTTGAATATTAAATCTGGCAAGTGCGCGTGGTTTGCAGTTTTTGGGCATTAAACCAAGAAAAGATTGTAGGCGAATTCTATGTCCTGCGAAATTTTTTTATCGATTTTCTATAGAGATTTCTTTGATAAAGGAAAAATGACTGTCAGCTGTTACAACTGTAAGATTATTTGCCATAGCACAAGCTGCTATCCATATATCATTATCAGGAATAGGATGCCCGTCTGTTTTTAACTGTGCTTTTATTTTGGCATAATAAGGAGAAACAACTGAGTCAGCTTTTATTTCTTCAAGTTCACTACAAAACTCTTTATATACACTTGCATTCTCTTCTTTTCGCAGTGAACATTCTGCACCAAAAAGGAGTTCTCCGAGTGTGATAGACGAAAAATAAAGATGCTCTTCTTCAAAAATATCATCAAGTCCGCTTTCATCTTTTATATATCGGATTATCACATTTGTATCGAGAAGTTTACCATTCACCGCCATCCACCTTGCGGCCTTCTGCTACAGCTTGCTCTATCAAATCAGAATCAGTTTTGCTTACCTTGCCAACATATTTTTTTAGATTTCGTTTCGGAGTCTCAAATTCGTCTAGCAATGTTATTATGACTTTTTGGTTAGTTTTAACTGTAACATTTCTTTCCATGATATAATTTTGACCATCGTAATATGCTTTCACTGCTACCATTTCATTCCTCCTGTCTTTATTCTATCACACAGCTTAAGAATTTTCCACAAGCACAATCTGTCAGATTGAATAAGAGTTTACAAATCAGCTGAATTGTGGCACACTCACTTGTATGCAAGTTGAAGCCTTGCAAATCGGGGGATTAAATGAAAATCAATTCAAACGTAAGTTTTTTAATAGAAGATTCAGCATTTTCTGGCGTCTTAAAAATTGCAGACAAAGTGTGCCTTGATATTGAGCGCGTTACAGGAAAAGCTCCTGCTAAAATAAAGGACATAAGCGAAGCCAAAGGCGATGTCGTTGTTTTCGGCACAGTCGGCAAAAGCCCGATGCTTGACAAGCTTGCAGCTGACGGGAAAATCCTTCTTGATTCGGTAAAAGCCAAGAACGAAGTCTACTCTTTCACCGTTGACGGCAACATGCTCATAATTGCCGGAAGCGACAAGCGCGGCACAATCTACGGCCTTTTCCACATTTCAGAGCTGCTCGGCGTTTCGCCTCTTGTAGACTGGGCAGACGTAATGCCGGAACACAAAGACGAAGTTGAACTGACCGAAAAAGACAATTTGATTTCGCCCGAACCAAGCGTAAGATTCAGAGGCTTCTTTATAAACGATGAATGGCCGGCTTTCGGCAACTGGGCAACAACGCGCTTTGGCGGCGTAAACGCCAAGATGTACGAGCATGTGTTCGAGCTACTGCTGCGCATGAAAGGCAACTACCTGTGGCCGGCAATGTGGGCTTCGCGCTTCAGCGATGACGGGCCGGGCATTGCAAACGCCGAGCTTGCAGACGAGCTTGGCGTGATTATGGGCGCAAGCCACCACGAACCGTGCTGCCGCGCTGGCGAAGAATACCGTTATCTTCGCGGCAAAGATTCAGTTTATGGCGACGCTTGGAATTTCAGAACCAACCCGGAAGGCATTACAAAATTCTGGGAAGACGGCCTTAAACGCAACGGCAAATTCGAGAACGTAATTACGGTCGGTATGCGCGGCGAAGCTGACACCGCGATTATGCAGAACGCCACTCTCAAAGACAACATCGACCTTTTGCGCGACGTGCTCAAAACGCAGAACAATCTTATAAAGCAATACGTCAACGAGGATGTTTCAAAAGTGCCGCGTATGCTCGCGCTTTATAAAGAAGTTGAGCCTTATTTTTACGGCGACAAAAAGACAAAAGGCCTTATCAACAGCGAAGAGCTTGAAGGCGTTACGCTGATGCTCTGCGACGACAATCACGGAAACTTGCGCACCCTTCCGACAAAGAAAATGCGCAAGCATAAGGGCGGCTACGGCATGTATTATCATTTTGACTATCACGGCTGGCCGTTCAGCTATGAATGGTTCAACACGACACACCTTGCAAAAGTCAAGGAACAGATGACCACCGCCTATGATTTCGGCATAAGGGAACTTTGGATTGTCAACATGGGCGACATTATGACGAATGAGTTTCCGCTCAACTTTTTTCTTGACCTTGCGTATGATTACAAGAAATATTCTAAGCTTGAATACACGGCTGAAAAATACACCGCCGAATGGGTTGATTTCAACTTTCCGTCAGCTTCAACTGAACAAAAAGCTGACATCTGCCGCATAATCAACGGCTACACCAAGCTTGCGCACAGGCGCAGAACCGAAAGCCTGAAAAGCAGCACTTATCACGCCGTAAACTTCGACGAAAGCGACGAAACGCTTGATGCCGCCGAATCAATCATCGAAAAGTGCAAAGCACTTAAGACAGAGCTGCCAGCAAGCGCACAGAACTGCTTTTTTGCGCAAGTTTACGTTCCGGCTTTGGGCAACATGAATGTGCTTAAGATGCAGTTGCTTTGCGGAAAAAATCAGTGGCTTGCGGAACATGGCGCAATGGCCGCAAACAACTACGTTGAGCCAATCAGGCAGTGCCTTGAAGAAGACAAAAAGCTTGTGGCAGAAATTGACAGCTTCAACGGCGGCAAATGGCACGCGATGGGCTGGAGCGAGCATTTCGGCTTTTCAGGCTGGAACGAAGAAGAGAACCGCTACCCGCTTTATGTTACAACAGACGGCGCAAGAAAGAAGCGGCTCATCGTCTGGGTTGACAGCGACGGCACTGTAACAAGC
Source organism: uncultured Spirochaetaceae bacterium (assembly GCA_902797925.1). Taxonomy (GTDB): domain Bacteria; phylum Spirochaetota; class Spirochaetia; order Treponematales; family Treponemataceae; genus UBA1240. The sequence goes on along the minus strand of CADBUT010000016.1, from coordinate 28,399 downwards.
GGCCTGCCGTGGAGCAAAAAAACACTGAAAATAGATGTTTTTAAGAATCCGAACAGCCAAAAAGCGTTTATCAACATTGCGTGCGGCTCAAAAGAAGACACCGCATACAAATTCTTTGACTATGCCGAGTGGCTCAAAATTGATGAGCCGGAAGGTACGGTAAAATCTGACGAAGTGAAAAAAATCGCGGTTGAGATTGACCGCGCGCTTCTTGAAAAAGCCGAAACTAAGCGCACCGTGCTCAAGTTGACCGGCGCAGACAACAGCGCGGGCAAAGTTGAGATTTGCATAAACGTAAACGCAGAGCTTCTGAACGCAGACGCCGAAGAAGGCACATTCATTCAGACAACAGATTATATCTCAATTGAAAGCTCAAGCTTCTTTGAAGCGCACGACGGTATCAGCAAAGACGGCGAAGTTGCCGGCTTTGAGCTGCTTGAAGACTACGGCAAAATGAAAGACGGCATGAAAGTCTATCCTGTGACTTCGTACTTTTCAGAAAGTCTCAAGAGGTCGCCGAGCCTCACCTATAAATTTGCACTTGAAACCGAAGGCATTTACCGCTTTGATTTTTACATCAACCCGTCGAACCCGGCTACAAAAGACAATTACTTCAAGTTCGGTGCAGGCGTAAACGGCAAAAAGGTGCTTGTAGACGTTGTTGAGCCAGATTTTGCCGTCGGCGACCATCAGCAGCCGTGGGGCGAAGACGTGACGAACAACATCCGCGTAAAATCAGCATGGTTTGACTGCATCAAAGGCACAAACACGCTTAAAGTGTACGCCGTTACGCCGAATCTGGTGCTCGAAAAGATTGTGATTTATCCGAATGAGTACAAACTGCCGCAGTCTTACCTCGGCCCGAAAGAGACTTATAGGAAATAGCTTTAACACATGTAGTCCAGCAATAAGATTCACCGCAAAATAAGCTCGCAGGGAATTTCAAAGCCTTCTGTGCAGGTCGAGTCATTTTCAAGCAGATTATCCATAAGCTCCGCTGATTTTTCCCCGATTTCAAGCAGAGGCAGCTTCATCGTGGTAATTTCAGGGTGAAGAAAAGACGAAATAATATGGTTGTCAAAACCTGTTACAAGCAAATCTTTTCCGGGCTGCAAATTCTTTTCGTAAAGATAATCGTAGACACCGGCTGCAATAAAGTCGTTGTGGCAAAATACAGCGCTCACGCCTTTTTTAAGCACTTTTGCTGCAGCGGCTTTGCCGGTTTCTCTTGTCCAGTTGGCATAAACGCACAAATTTTCGTCAAGCGGAACACCATGCTCTTTTAAGACCCGCTTAAAACTATTGCAGCGCTTCTCTGCATGAAGATTGTCTTTTGAGCCGCAAATCATTGCAATTTTTTTGTGACCTTTCGACAGAATATATTCAGCCATTTTTGCCGTACTCGAATTATCGTCAATTGAAACATAGGGAAGCTTCCGCTCGTCAGGATATGCGTAGCTTATAACAACAGGAACAGGCAAATTCTCATTGTAATATTTCAGTTTACGCGAATGTTCTGCAACATGAATTATTCCGTTTACCTGTTTTGAAAGCAGTTCCTCGACAGCATTATTTACGCAGGTCTGTACAAAATCCTCGTCATTCATCCAATTTGGGTTTGAATAAACACGCATGTTGTAAAGAATCGTCTCGTATTTCTGCTTTTCAAAATAACGCATTATGCCTTCAATTATCGGGGCAGAACTGAAAGCAGCAAGCTCTTCAATGACTAATCCGATAGTGCGCTTGGAATTCACTCTTAGTGTCCGCGCCATAAAATTCGGTTTATAGCCAGTTTCTTTTATCATCTGAAGTATGCGCTGTTTTGTAGTTTCTGAAATATTAGACTTGCCGTTTATTGCATTTGAAACCGTTGCAGTAGAAACACCGCATCTGTCAGCAAGTTCCTTTAAAGTAATCATAGTTTATCGATTAACCTCACTAAAAAGTAACATGCCGTTTCTAGAAAATCAACATAAAAAACTGAATTTATTGAAGCTACGGGAAAAACCCTTATTTTATGTGTTCTGCAAAGCTTTACCACAATTCTTTTTGCAAAACTTTCCAGCTTTTTTGATTTGCATGTGTAATTATATCATTAGGTTCTGATGTTCCTATCAAAAATGCTGAATTTTTATCATGAAACTTATTGTTGCGGATAACAATCTGCCGGTCATAATTAGCATAGCAATACCTGCAAAAGTGACTGCACGTATTATATTCCCCGATATCAGCTGTTAAAATGCAGGCACATTCTTTCCGGTTCTGCCGCATTTTGGGAATATCCAGCCTGCATCCGACGGCCTTTTCAAAGACAGCTTTAGTCATACAGCCTGAAATATCCACGCCGGTTTCAGCAAGCAAAGGCGATTCTCCGCAAGTCTTTATGGCGATATTATGCTGTCTGCCGATTTTTATAAATTCGTTGCAGATAATTTTTTGCGCTTCAAACGGAACTTCTGAAATGCCGCTGAAATTCTTCTGAACTTTTTTGTACAAATCGATGAAGCTGATTACGCATGTATCAGTATAACCGGCGAGCTGTTCTGCCATACGGCTGAATGCTTCTATGTGAAAATCAATATCGTATTTTCTGCTTAGAAAAACCGGGTCATAGCGCCAGCAGACGCTGCTTGTTTCAAGCTTATCTGAAAGCTGCTTGAAGCTTTCGATTACTTGGTACTTATCCGGCACGTTCGGTTCTATTTCACTTCCATAAGGCGTTATCGTTACAAACCAGAACTGCTTGAAAGGCGCAAGAACATCGCCGTCTTTCAGCTGATTAAGCAGCGGCTGCGGATTTTTTGTGCAGAACACAAGCAAGTCAACCACAGAAGGGTTCAGCAAATATTTGGTGACCTGCTGGTGATTGTAGGGATTTCTGACAAGAACATAGCCGGCTTTTATTCTGTTAATAAACCAATCCGCAAAAAAAGCCGGAATGTCTGTTCTTAAGCCCGTGTTGATAATCATCAGGAAACCGTTATGCACCAGTTTTTGACAGCTGCTGGCAGATAAAATAGCCTTGCGTAATCAAAAACTCAGCAAGAACATAAGTCAACATGATGATGAAATGGCCTTTTAAGAGCTTGCCCTTCTGGTGAAAGCGCACTAAAAACAGCACCACATCAGAACAGAAAAACAGCATTGAACCGGCTACTACAATAATGCCGCCTAGACTGCGCACCGAAAAACCGAAAGCAAGCGCAAAAACGTTCATCGCGCCGTTTACAAGCAGATAGACGAGCACGCCGTAAAAAAACGGCTGCGGCAGCGCTTTGTTCAGCACATGAAAAACTGCATAAGAGCATGAAGCATAAACAAGAGCGGCAACAATCAGCACAACAGGCTGCACCAAAGCCCAGTCAATATATGTGCAGTAAAGCGGAATAAAGCAAAAATGCGCCGTCAAAAAGCTGAAACCGCCAATCAAGAAATAGCGGAATTTTGAGCGCAGCAACATCACATCGCCGATCCAGCTTGTTAAAAGTGCCAGCAGGAGTATGCTGCTAAAATTTATTGAATGTACGGAACACAAAAGCAAATAATAGATTATAAGAAACGGCAGCAAAAAGCCTTTTGTATGCGTTCTAAGAGAATCTTTACCTTGGTAGCAGTTGGCCAAATGAATAACGCTTAATATTACAAATACAACCAGAAAAAGATATTGCATAAACTCTCCATCGGAATTAATCAGAGTATCTGTGTGCCAGAATCTGGTGATTTTTCCCAGATAACAGTCATATCGTTTGGAAGATATCCGTCAATTATTGTATATTCAGAATACGGATACATTTTCTTTACATCAACCATCGATTTTTCAACAATCTCAGAATTATAATAATAATATGCATCTTCCTTGTTTGATGATGTATCACTTAGCAGAGAACATACAAAATACTCATCAGCAATCGCAGCAAATTTCTCAAATGATGATTTCAAAAATGTTCTGTTGTTTCCTAAATTCAAGTTGAAAATACCTGATGTATATACAACATCAAATTTGTCATTTTTCAATTTTTCTGAATTCGCATCAAAAATATCAGTATTAATGAATCTGTATACTGCGTTGACACCGGCCGGCAATTTTATTTGTTCTGCCTGTGCCTCTGCCATTTTCACCATATTCGGCAAAATATCTGTTCCCACATAATCAACATACCAATGCAGCCCTTGCGTCAAAAAATGATATAAATCGCCAAGACCGGATCCTACATCAAGCAATTTTTTGTTATTCAAATTTATGTTTTTCGCAAGTATCGAAAATCTTTTATATTGAGCGTCCCGGCTTTCCCAGCCCAAAATTTTATAGTTGTTTTCACGGTTTCCAGACAAGGCTTTTTCTGTACGTGCAAATACACTGTCAAAATTTTCCTGATAATATTCATTGATTTTATCAAAATTTGTTTTGTCTTCCATTTTTCAGCCCCGTTATTATCAGAAATAAAAAAAGCCTTACTCTATGCCCTAAGCGATAGAGAAGGCTCTTTAGATTTGATACAGTTCAAATTACAGTCCTACATTAAATTTAAGCTGAACTGAGTAATCAAATTGCCTGTTCTTTTTGATGCTGTTTACTCCGTACATTATATCAGCACCAATGCGGACATCATTTGCTATAACAAACATACCGCCCAATGAAAATTCAGTATATGTGTAAATTTTCTCAAACTTCTCGCGGCGTGTTTTTATATCCTTCAACTCTTCCTTTTTTCTAGGACGTATAAATCCGGACAAAGAAGTCGAGAAAGAAACTTGAGAAGAAGGCCTCCACTTAAACGACAGCTCCGGTTTTACAAGATCTGCAAAACCGCCTTCGTAAAAAATACCGGCATTTTTATAGGTTATCGGTCTATATTCAGACATACCTTCATCATTGTTTGGAGTACCATACTGTAAACGAGTTGCAAGCTGCATGTTGCGCATTAAGAACCATGACATACCGGCATTCAAATAACCAGCCATATAAGTTTCTGATTTTTTTGCAGTCTGTCTTGAAACAGCTTCTCCAACTATACCTAAATCATAATACAATCTTGTTGATTTAAGGAAAGGTCCGTTTATACCTGTTGCCATATACATAGAATCAACAAGTTCTTTTATATCCTTTTTCTTCTTTGTAAGTTTACTGTCATTGATAACACGGCGCAAATCAAGCTGGGCTATCATATCACCAAAAAGATCAATACGGTTTCCACCAAATTCAGGAAAAAGCGTTGACCACTGGAAAACAGCACGCTTTGCGGCGAGACCATAATACGGCTCCGGTAAAACCGAAGCATTGTAAAAGTCATCATACGAAAGCATACTGGTTGAAGTATAATAAGACTGAAAGCCTAGGTAAGAGGCAGTTACATCCATAACTATGCCCGGAATGTTTACATGAATTGCAACACCATCTGCAGATTCATTCATAATCATCTCGTGCGTATCTTTTATCTTAATACGTCCGAATTCATAACTAACAAAGCCATGGCAGAACGGAAACTTTCTTGTCTGAATACGGAACAGTTCAAGATCAACAAAGGGACGGCAATGCGGCACTTTCGGGTTTAAGCGGTAATATGCACTGCCTTGTGCCGTAAATCTCCAGCCGTCAGCAAAACGAAAATCAATCCAGGGAGACAATTTATACTCATAAGAAAACCAGTCAGAAACTGCAAATTTGGCTGACAAATCAGCACCATAATTCACATTCAAATCTATTGAAAAAAGCGGTAAGAACAAAAAACACAGTAAAAATGAACAAATACAAAGACGGAGTTTTGAACAAACAGCAAGAGGTTTCATCAGTAAGCTCCTTTATAAATCAATTTTGCATTTGGAAAAGTTGATGAAAATTTTCCCATGATAGTTACAAAAAACGATCCGGTCATTTTATCTCCAGGGAAAGCATCCGGCTTTATAACACCATAATATTTCATCTGTCTGAAAGCATAATGTCTTGAATGGAAACAATAAGACAAAATACTTGTTGCCTTAATATCAAAAGATTTAAGAAAAAACAAGCTCATATCATCATAGCGTAATAATGTATCAGGAGTAACACCGGAAGGAATAATACCGGCATTGGAAAAATATTCAAAGGCACCGGCCAGTGAAATTGATTTATCAACATTGTCATCATCAGAATAATAAGCCAAGTATGTCAAACTTTTCCAAGTCGTTTTTTCTTCTTTTACTATATCACCTATTATGTCTGCACTTTGAGCAGAAACTGCACATAAGACAATAAAACATAAGGCAAAAAAAGCAAACATTTTTTTCACAATGGTACCCTTGAAGTGTTTCAACTAAACTAATATCATTATAGTAAAATATTATACCGTATTATCGATAAATAATAAAGATTATATTATGCAATAATATGAAATTTTGTGGCATTAATCTTGTAAAATATCCAAATTAATCGTTTAAAGTCTTTATACAAAATGACATAAATTATTTTTATGCATAAAATCTCTAAAATTCTCTAACTTCGAATAACCTCATTGACAGCTGCATACGCATATAAAAAAACCGGAACCATACAGTTCCGGTCCAGAAAAAACAGGATAAAAGATCTATTTCTTTTTAAGCAGCGCTGCAAACGGATTATATGTTTCACCCGAATCATCCTGATTTTTCAAATATTCTTCAGAATCATCATCCTGCTTGACAGACGAAGCCGGAGCAAGCGAGATACGGCGGTTTGCTGAATCAATTGAAATAATCTGGGCATCAAATTTATCCCCAACCCTGAAAAGCTTTCTCAAATTTGTGTTTGCTTTTGCTTTCTCAATAGTGGAAATATGCACAAGTCCGTCAACGCCGTCTTCAATATTAACAAAGATTCCGAAATCTGCAATTCTTGCAACGCTGCCGCTGACTTTCTGTTCAGGCTTGTACCTTTCAGAAACAGTATCCCATGGATCTGCAAGCAGTGCTTTCATGCTGAGCGTTACTTTTTCATGTTCCCAGTCTGTCTTAATAACAGAAGCTGTAATTTCCTGCCCTGGTTCAAGAAAATCAGCAACGTTTTCGACACGTCCTCTTGAAATTTCTGAAACCGGCAGCAAAGCCTGAAAACCCTGAACATCAACAAAAGCACCGAACGGCTGGAGCGAAAGAACTTTACCGCTTACAGTCATGCCGACCTTCAGTTTCGATTTTAAAGTTTCCATTTGAGAAAGTCTTGCGGCTTCTAAAACAGCGCGGTTAGAAACCAGAACATTTCTTCCATCATTCTTGTATTCTGTAATTTTAAAAGTTAATGTCTTGCCTTCAAAAGTTTCGTTTTCTTCTTTGCGGCGTCCGCCCATCTGTGAAAACGGACAGAATGCGCGGATGTTTCCGATTTTTACTTCGTAGCCGCCTTTTATCTCTTTTTCGACTTTTCCCTCAACAGGAATGCCGTTTTTATAAGCATTTTCAATTATAGTCTTATCCGCATTGTTTGAGGCAATTTTAGTAGTAAAACGCATTTCACCATTCTTGTCATCAAGGAAATATGCCTTTATTACATCGCCTTCTTTTACAGAAAGGTTTCCGTTCTCATCTTTCAGCTCTGCGGCATTCAGCACGCCTTCGCTTTTTGAATTTAAATCAAGAAAAATTGTATCATCTGAAATCTGCACAATTGCAGCATTTATTTCTTCACCTGGCAACAATTTTTTCATACAAATCCTCCACTTTTCGCTGAAATAGTACACTGTTAATCGTTTTTACACAAGCTGAAAGCCGGACTTGTTTCTGCATTCCGGCTTGCTAAAATGGCGTCACTTCATTATAACGGAGAAGTATGAATACATTTATAAAAAGAATTTTTGTAACGCTGAAAAAAGATGTTGTACTTTCGGCAGCACTGACATGCGGTATTGTTTCCTGCTTTTTTTGCAAACCTACGCCGAAAGAGATTCTCGAAGCAATTGATTTCAGGGTTCTTTCGCTTTTGTTCTGCCTGATGACTGTAATTGCCGCTTTCAAAAGCATCAATGTACTCGATTCGCTTTCGCAGAACCTTCTGCGCAAATGCAAAACAGTCCGCTCAGTTTATTTCATCTTGTGTATGCTCGTCTTTTTTTGCGCCGCAGTCGTCACAAACGATGTTGCTCTGCTTACATTTGTGCCGATTACGCTTATAGTCTGCAGCCACGCAAACATAAAGCCGCTCAAGCTGATAGTCTTTGAAACGCTTGCGGCAAATCTCGGCTCGTGCATGACGCCAATGGGCAACCCGCAGAACCTTTTCATTTATTCGTTCTATAAAATGACCAATACCGATTTCTTTTTGACAACGCTGAAAATCGGAATTCCGTCATTTTTTCTGCTTTTCGTCTTTCTTATGGCAGCAACCAAAGATGTTAAGACTGCAAAAATCAATATTGTCTCAACTTTAGGACCAGCCGGTGTCGAAAAAGGCTTTTCCATTTATGTCTATCTTATTCTTCTGATAATCAATCTGCTTTCGGTGTTTCATGCAATACATTATCTGATAAGCTTTGCAATTACGCTTGTTGCGGTTTTAATTTTTAACAGAAAGCTTCTCTTAAAAGTGGATTATACGCTGCTTCTGACTTTTACAGGCTTTTTCATTTTTACGTCGAATGTTTCTTCTGTAAAAGCCGTGCAGGCATTTTTCAAGAACATTCTCGACACAGAAACCGGCACTTTCTTTGCCGGGCTTGGCTTGAGCCAGATTATCAGCAACGTACCGGCTGCGCTTCTGCTTTCAAGCTTTACTGAAAATGCAAAAGCCCTGCTTGCAGGCGTAAATATCGGTGGTCTCGGCACAATCATCGCATCGCTTGCAAGCGTAATCTCATACAAGCTCTATCAGAATTCGAACATTCCGTTAGAAGAAAAAGAGCCGTTTCTGCCGGTTTTTTCGCTTTATAACGTGATTTTTCTTGTAATTCTGGTTCTGCTTTATCTGGGATTCCGGCTGCTTGAAGGCGGGTTTTGACAAAGCGTGGTACTTTCTGTAAATTATCAGCATGGCTTTTTCGATTAAAATTCTTACACTTTATAAAGACTTAAACTTTTCGGCAGATTCAAATATTGAGACTAACAAAAATGAACGGCTTGAAATTTACAGGAACGGCGTTTCAAAGCACAATATGAGCCCGTCTCTTGACGAGTATCTTCTGGACGGAAAAAAATGCGGCTTTGCACTGCCAAAAGACAGCACAGCTACACCTGATTATGCTATAAAAGCCGGCAAATACTTTTTTGTGCAGGGCGACGTAAAACAAGACAGTCTGAACGAAGCGGCAGAAGCATTATGGCTTGAATCAATCTGGCAGGAACAGGTTCTAGATATGAACACTGTTTATGTCAGATACATTAACGAAGACGATCACGAAGCTTTTCAGATTTTCAGAAGAGTGGCTGCAGAACAAGCATAGCAGAACTTTAACGCTGGCTGCGCAAAAAAAAACGGAGCTTCAAAAGCAGAAGCTCCATTCAACACTAAAATCTAGTTCGGCAGCCTTACAGTTTCTACCATAAAACGAACTGCAGGACCGTAAGATTCTTCAACCTGTTTTTCGATTACAAAAACAAGCGATTTGCCGTTTTTGTCTCTTAAAACGCGGTTCAAGCGGTAGCCCGAAACACCTTTCCGCTTAATCTTCGGATTACCGACCAAAAAGCTCCGGTTTTTGCCGCTTGAAGTTTTCTGCTCAACAACTAAATAAAAGCTGGATTCTGCATTACGGCCTTTGCCTTCAACAAGCTCGTTGATTCTAACTTTATAAGTTTCAACTTCGTTAGTTGAAGGGTTATCAAAATCTCGGAATTCCACAACATCTTTATACAATGGTGACGATTCTGCATCTTTTCCGATTGTATCAGAAGTTAGAAGCCCCAAGCCGTTATAATCGTTCAAACCGATAGAACCGCAAACCTGATAAAGAATAACTGAATTTGATTCATCTGGAATTTTGTACGAGCTTATAAACGAATCTTCTGTTGTTACAAGCTGCTCAAAAACCTTTTCACCGCTTAACCCCGAAGTTTTACCCGATGCTGTTGTTTTAAAAGTGCCGTCTTTCACGTACTCGTTTTTCGCTGTATCTACAGCAAAAAATTCAGCATAACCTTTAGTACTTCCGTCTGACTGAATTAATTCTCCGTACTGACCAAACAGATATTGCAACCCGTCAGGAGAAAAACCCATGTCATTAAACCGTGCTGTATCGGCCCATAAACAACAAGAGAAAATTGACAGAAAAAGAACAAATATTTTTGTTTTTTTCATAACCCCTCCTATTTTCAATTGTTTTTAATAAAGTAAAACTTTATCATTACTATTTTCGGAGCATCAAAGAATGCGCTTTACAGTTATTTCAGTTCACGATATTCTTAAAACATGACACTTTCATTACGCAACCGAATCATAAGAATGCTCACAATTTTTTCCGCAGTGATTTTTCTTTCAATTACCGCGCTTTATGTAATTCAGTTTTTCAACGGTTCTTTCATGAATTTTCCGCAAATGACCAGATTTTTTAACCAGCTGCCGGATATAAAGCCGTTTCAATACACAAAGTGGGCTGTGCTTGCCGCCCCTACTTTCATTCTCTGCTATATTACGGTCTGCTCTCTGCTGTTAATAAAATATTTTGAAAAAACACACGCACCTGAAATTGTCTATTTTACAACATTTCTCATTAATATGCTTGTTGAAGCTTCCAGGCTTTTTCTTCCGGTGCTCAATCTCTGGCAGGGAAACTACTTTCTGCTGATTGTTGTCTCAAAATTTGTATTCTTCTGCCGCTTAACGGGCTTTTCAATTATGCTTTGCGGGGCGGCACTTTCCAGCACAAAGAACGAGATGCAGGATTCCAGCTCAAGATTCGGATTGACAGCACTGGCTGTACTTACAGCATGCTCAATTCCGGTTAATTCGCTTACGATTTATTCAACATGGGTTATTCCTACTGCATATTATATGCTGTTTCTAATTATCCGCTTTTTGTTTGCAATAACGACTGCTGTAAGTTTTTTTATAACGGCAAAAAAGAATGAAGTGCCTGAATACAAACAGACTGCAGTTTTTTTCCTTCTGCTTTCAACAGGACTTATAATTCTTCAAGAGGCAGACAATCCGGCTTTCTTTATTTCTGGCGTAATTCTTTTATCTGCAGGAACTTCCGGCTTTTTAAGATCTTTGCATAATTATTATCTCTGGAAATAAGTGCGGCTCACAGACTTTTTTATTTCAAAAGCTTTCTTTCTGATTAATAGTTTCAACTCAATTTACGCGGGCACAGATAAAAAAAGTCTGCTGTATTTAACAGCAGACTTCAAGAATGTTTTATAGTTCTGTGAAAATAATTCAAATTATGAAAGCGATTTCTGTAAATCCAATACTTCCTGGCGGCTTAAAGTACGGACAATCTTAAGATCGGTTCCGATAGGCATTGTTACAGGATCTCCATGTTCATCTTTTTCACCTAAAATCTGAATTATCGGCAGTTTTGGGTTCAGCGGATTAACATCAACAACCTGCCCGATTTTTCCATTGTGCAGGAAAACATAAGCACCAATTGGATAAAGCGAAACAGCAAACAAAAGTGCCTTGATAACATTTTCATCAAACTGGAGACCGTTGTTCTTCAAAAGCTCAACCATAGCTTCGTAAGAACTTTGCTGAACTTTATGCAGACGTGGAGCTGTAATAGCCTCAAAAGAACAGGCTACAGAAATAATCTTAGCAAAAAGCGAAATCTTTTCACCGGTAAGTTTTCTTGGATAGCCGGTTCCGTTTTGCTTTTCATGATGCTCAAGAGCACCTAGCTGAATACTCAGCGGGAAGTTATAATTTTTGAGAATATTATAAGACAAAATCGGATGTGTATACATACTGTTTCTGTCTGCCAAAGACAAAGGTTTATTAACTATATAAATCTGCGGAGGAAGCTTCAGCATTCCGATTTCGTGCAGGACACAGGCTACAGCGAGGTCTACCTGTTTTGGGAACGGCATACGGAGCTGCAAAGCAATTGCGATAGCAAATATTGTAGAACGCATAGCATGGTTCAAAAGATATGTTCTGCTGTTTACCTGATTTTCAGGCTGAAGACGTAAAATATAACGGCGCTGCTCATTTATAAATACACAAAAATCTTTTAATTGAGCATGAATTGCTTCGTAATCCAATTTTTTGTGTGTTGTGAATTTTGTATAAACGTCTTCGACATAGTTTAAGTATTCTTCATAGACAATCTGAACAAGAACCATGTGATTTTTATCAATACTTGTGTTTTCTTCTTTTACGTTTTCTACACGCTTAAGAGCACGTTCCATTACAGAACCATCTTTATTTTCTTCGCTCTGCTCTTCAACTTCAGTTTCCATAAAAGTTTCTTCAATAGCTGCATCAACAGAAGCAGATGAAGTTGCAGGCTTTGGCATCTCAGCCGGTGCTGTTTTTCCCAATTCACCTTCGGAACAAACCTGTCTGAATTCCCAATTCAAAAGTGACTGCTTAAGTTTATCATTAAAAGGTGTCTGCGGAGTTAATAACAAAAAAGTATCATCGAGCAACAATTCTTTAGTAAAGACCGATTCTTTTGATAATTCTGTTACGTTAAACGAATTCATATATTCCCCTGTTGACCTGATTCTTCTGACATCTTAAGATTAACTCACAATAAGGAGCCGTCATGAAAATCAAATTCCTATATATTACCTTTAATATCGTCCTGATTGCAGCTTTACTTTTGCTTTTTTTTACACCAAAGCTTACATTATCAGATGATTTATACACAGAAATTGCCATGACAAACAATATTTTTATCATTGCACTGTTTGTCATTACAATAGCAATTAACTGCATTTTTATAATAAACAGGAAACCGCTGAAATATCTTGAAGAAGAAAACTGGAAAGGTCTCGCTGCTTATCTTCATAATAAAATATACACCCAAAAACGAATTTCTGCACGTTCTGTTCAACTTTTATGCGATTCTCTGCTACTCACAGGCAGAACGGAAGAAATAATTGATTTATGCACTTTCGTAAAAGCTGAAAACCATAAAGCATATCAAAAGAACATTCTCCGTTTTGCAAGTTCATACGTTCTGCTTACAAAACCGGTTGAAGCCCGCTCTGTTCTGGAAGAAGCAGATCCTTCTATTGCAAAAACCGACTGGGTTAAATGGTACCACGCCTTTACATTTTATCTTGAAAAAGATTTTTCAGCAACAATAACTGAACTTGGGCAGTCAATTTCTGCATTTAAAGACCCTGTAGTTTCAGCTCTTTCTGTATATCTGCTTCAGCAATTAGCACCAATAAATGAAGCAGAATATCAAAAATATGGGCAATTTGTTGAAGACAAGAAAAATAAACTGCTGATTGATTTCAGCCGGAAAAAGTTTCACGAATATTCAGAAGATCAGAAAAGCCAGCTTTACTGCGTAATTATCTCCAGCCTGATAAAACAGGCTGAAGACTTAATTTACAACTGAGATTTTAGCGTTCTGCTTCAATTACAGCCTTGATTGCGGCAAGAAAATCTGAATACTCTGTAAATGCCTTAATTTGAGAATATTCGTCCTGAATGTGCTTTGGCGGTCTGAACAAGAAACCAGCCTGAGAGTTTTTTATCATCTCAAGGTCGTTGAATGAATCACCTGCGGCAATTGTTTTAAAGCCGATAGACTGCAGGGCTTTTACTGCATGATATTTGCCGTTTGACTGGCGCAGATTGTAGCCTGTAATCATGCCATTGGCGTCTACGGTCAAGTTGTTGCAGAAAATCGTCGGCATACCGAGCTTTTTCATAAGCGGAGCTGCAAACTCTGTGAATGTGTCTGAAAGTATTATAACCTGGCTAATAGACCGAAGCTCGTCAAGAAATGCCTTTGCGCCTTCAAGCGGCTCAATCTTTTCAATTGTTTTTTGGATTTCTTTTAAGCCGAGTCCGCGTTCTTTTAAAAGCGCAATTCTCCATTTCATCAGTTTATCATAATCAGGCTCATCGCGGGTTGTTCTGCGCAATTCGGGTATTCCAGAAGCTTCAGCAAATGCAATCCAGATTTCCGGTACAAGAACACCTTCCAAATCAAGACAAGTTACAAACATATAATCTCCTAATAATTCATTCTATATAATATTTATAGCGAAGCTTCATCAATTGTTGCAAGCGAAAACTGAATATCCTTAATGAAAAAATCAATTTCTGCCCTAACCCTGTTCAAAAAGCTTTTTTCAAGACAAGGTTCTTTGTATCCGTCCGGAAAATGAAGGTAGAGATATTCACGCTGCTTAAGGCTTGGCACAATTTCGTCCAGTTCAGTTCCATTAATCATGCGGAATTTAAGCTTTTCAAGTGATTCAAGTTCGTCTAATAAAAATTGCTTTATATTTTTTCCAGTTTCTGTATTTCTTTGCAATACCGTAGAATTAGAAACAGAACTTTCAGAGCGGTTCTGTATAATCTCTTCTGCGGAACTTAAGTCTCTCCGCTCAAGGTTCAATTCCATGCCTTCACTTGAAATATCAAACAGATTTGGAACTCTGCCATATCTGGCGGCAAAAGTTCTGCCGTAATTTGACAAAGAAGGCGTTGTGATACCGGGTTTTCCGTCTTTTCCGGCAAAGAAATAGCTGTTTATACCGAAAGACACCTCGCCACGCAGCAATGGAGCAAGACGGCTGCACTCATTCAGCAAAGTTCTGTAACTCGGCGACTCTTTGCAATGCGTTTTACACGGCTTAAAACAGAAATCCAGACCACAAATGAATATTGGAACGTTTTCGTCTTTTCTTAAAATTAAAGCAATCTCTGTTGCTGCCAGACCCACTGAACCCAAAGGCGGAATAACCATGCAGTTCAAGGCTTTTTTTATCCGCTCAAGATAATTGCACTGTTCGTATTCAGACATAAAAAAAGACACATCGCCGCCTGTAAGATTCAGTACGTGCGGTCTTGAGGTTAAGTCTGCAATTATCGCAATTTTTGTGCCGGCACTGCCAATATAAGATTTTTCTACCGCAAGCTGGCTTTCTACGGCAATAATAGCATCCGGAAATATTCCGTTGGACAATAAAGGCATAAGCGCATTGTCAACAGTAATTACAAAGCAGTCGTCAGAATTTCTCTGTAAGAAAGGAACCGCGCTTTCCAAAGACAATCCTGAACCGCAGACAACAATCGGCTTAGAAACTGAATTGCTTTTCAAGTCTGAAGAAAACGGCAGTTTTCCAAGATTTTTGAAAATATTTCTAGCATACAGCCTGCCTAGCTTTACAAGTGTAATACGGTTGCGCCAGAACTGATTTATTGCATTATCGATAAGTGCTGTCAAAGAATGATAGAACTGACGGTAAAGCTGTGCGCCGCCCGAAAGCTCAACCGGCAGACAACGCTTGAAATTCGAAAACGACGGTAAAAGCTTTTGTGAGAACAGCGAAAACAGCGCACTTCCGCTTGAAATGCATATATTATAGATATTCGGTCTGTCTTTTATAAGTTTTTGAATATGCTCATTTGAAAACTTAAACAAAGCCTCATCAGCTTCTATCAATATCATCGAGCAGTCTTGTGGCAGACGCTCTATTAATTCTTTAAGCCCGTAACCCAATAACGGTGAAAAAACCATAACAAGGGTCTGTGGTAAAACTGTATAAGACTCTGCCGTTCTAACAGAAGCAGCTTCCGGGTTATATCGAGAATATAGATATCTGTTGCGGTAAAAAACAGAAAAACCTTGTCCTGAGGCGGGCACAAGACAAGGTTCTTCATTATTAATATTATTTTCCAAAAGTCTTATTCTAACGATGAAAGATATGCCGAAACGACATCGTTTTTAACATAATCAGCACCTGTAAAGAAGTTGGTGATTGAAATAGTGTCAAAACGCTGTGCATTAATCGGATAGAAGAATGCCATAGAAGTAAGCAGCTCATCTTCAATGCTGCTTTCCCCAACAAGCTTAAGAACAAGAACATTATTCTTCAGCATTACAGGAGCTGAAATCTCATTTAGCTTAAGAGAAAATGCTGTTTTCAAGAAATTCTCATTTGTAGATGCACCGGCAAGAACAGCAGTATCAGAATCAATTGGGTTGAGCAAATTATTTGAACCGTAGTTCAAAGGAAATGCAGCCGGAGTCTGTTTTACTACACCGTATTTTTCACAGGCAGCATCAAAGCTTGTAACAGCAGCATCAGCAGCAAAATCTCTGGCCTTTGCAGTAAAGTAATCTTCAATAACTTTTGGTTCTTCAGTAGTTATATATGAATAAACTGAGTCCAAAGTTTCGATATTGTCAAAGTCAGCATTTTTTGCTGTATCACAACACTTAAGAATTGAATAGAAAGCTCCAGTTGCTACAACATCACTTACGCTGTCAACACCAAGTTTCAGAACGTTATCAAAATCTTCTTCAGAAAGCAGGCTCTTTAACTTATAAACTTTGTTATTTGCAAGAACACCGTTTGAATCGCTGAAGTTTTTATTTGAATATTCTGCAACTGCATCTTCAAAAGTAATCTCATTATTCGAGATTCTCTTGGCGATTTTTTCTGCTTCTGATTTTGAATCAACTGTGATAATTTCAAAATTCAAAGTTGTGAAAAGAGATGAATGCTCATTAGCAAATTTAACAATTTCTTCTTTTGGATATTCGCTCATAGAAAAAGCTGCAATTTCAAAAGATTTTTCTGGATTGTTCATATTGAATATGAACGGCATTTCAGCTGATGAACTTTTAAGACCGAACAGGCTGTGTTCTGTCGGGTAGCCGTAAGGGTGAGCACCCAAAAAGTCATTTGAATACTGACTATAAGTTAAAGCTCTCAAAGCTGATTTTCTCAATTCCAATTTGTCGGAATTGCTCAACTGATTATAGTCTTTTGGTGAATAAGAGCCTTTTCTTTCTGTAATGCTGCTTATAATAAAGCGGCTGACTGCTGATTCAGGAACTATATAACCAGATTTTTCAACTTCATAAGAGAATGATTTAAACACGATTGTTGAAGAAAAAGCCTGATACAAAGCAGAAAGATAATTTCCAGGATCATTATCATCAATGCCCTGCTGCTTATCCTGGTTAATCTGCTCTTCAAGCAACTGAAGGAAAACTTCATCATTTGCTTTAATTGGCTCTTTTCTGAAATATCCTAAAGGCTCTGGTTCTTTCTGGCTTTTGCTGAACATACCCGGTAAGAAAACAAAAGCAATTGCAGACAAAATCAAAATGATTATAGATCCGATTGTGATAAAATTGCTCTTGCGGTGTTTAGGGCTTTCTGTTTTTGGGCTTGTATTTGAGCTCATACGTCATCTTCCTTAAATTTAACAACTTCTATGCAAACATTTGAACATTAATAAAATACGGCTCAAATTTTCTGCATTGAAAGAGATTTTAACATTTTGGGTTTTATATGTCAACGCGTTAGCCGCAGTTGACAGGTTCTTATTTTTCCCAGAGTTTGTCTGGATAATATTTCTGCTCTATTTTCTTTGCAATTTCCGACTTTACAATGGCGCGGTCTTCGGGATATGTCATACCGAACCATTTTTCGGTAGATGTGAAAACCTTTATAGAACCCCATCCCTTTGTAACAATCAGGCTTGCAGCTTCCGGCAGCAAAGCTTCTGCTTTTTCACTTGAAACGTTGTTTTTAACAAAATCTTCCCAATACGCATGAAAACCTTCGAATGCTTTCGGCGTAAAACCGAATAAATTCATAGAAACAGATTCGTTGCCGGTAAGCTCAATTTCACCGTCCTCAAGCTGGCTTATAACTTTATTGCCTTTAAAGCCTATCTTGGTATGCTCTTTCATCGAAACAAGCTGTCCGTCTTTTATATTACAGACACCGCGCGAAACAGTTCCGTTAAGGCTCATTGTGTTTTTCAAGATAAAGCTGACCATAGCATGTTTATTGTCAGTGTTTTCCAAGCTCTTAAGATAAGCGCCTAAAGTTGCAAATCCTTCGCGGCCATAATAGTCATCTGCATTTATAACAGCAAAAGGTGTATTGATTTTTTCTTCAGCACAGAGAACAGCGTGAATTGTTCCCCATGGCTTTTTCCGCTCAACCTGTTTCTTTATCTGCTCTTTAGTAAAGCATTTTGTTGGTTCCTGAAAAACATATTCTGCATCGAAATTTCTAGCAACACGGTCGAACAGCCTTTCTCTAAAGTCCTTTTCGATGTCCCGCCGTATAATGTAGACCACTTTTCCAAAATCACTGCGCATTGCATCATAAGTCGCAAAATCGAGAAGTGTTTCACCATGCAATCCGACTGCATCTATCTGTTTTACGCCACCATAACGGCTGCCCATTCCTGCTGCCAATACTAAAAGTGTAGGTTTCATAACTGCCCCTTTTTAAATTATTCATTGAAAAAAAAGAATGAATTAAGTGAAATTGTAATTCTGCTTGAAATGATTTGTCAATTAGGAAAATTGCTGATAGGGAAAACAACCAAGACTGAGGCACAGGCCGGAGAGAGATAGCCCATACCTCAGCTGGTTGTCTATAATATTACATACATCGAAAAAAAAATCAAGAGTTTTTTTCTAAATATCTGCAATTTCTCTATTTTTTCTACAATGTAAAATCGAAAATTCTTCCCATCATGAAATTGCCGCTTCCAATGCTATTTCCATCATTGTGTTAAACGAAGTCTGACGCTCTTCTGCGTTTGTTTCCTCGCCTGTTGCAATGTTGTCAGAGACTGTTAAAACTGCCAGAGCTTTTCTGCCATATTTTGCTGCCAGCGTATAAAGTTCTGCTGCTTCCATTTCTATGCCCAAAACGCCATATTCAGCCCATAGCTTCCATGTCTGCGCATCATCATAAAAAATATCAGACGAAACAACAGTACCAACTTTGCAAAGCACATCTTTTGATTTTGCTACATCATAAGCACTTTTAAGAAGCTCAAAATCAGCAGCAGGAGCAAAGTGCATTCCGTTGAAGCGGCGTGTATTAATAGCAGAATCAGTTGATGCGGCCGCAGCAAGAATAACGCTTCTAACCGGCGTGTCTTTGTTGACAGAGCCACATGTACCTACACGTATAGCTTTCTTAACATCATAAAACCTGAACAGTTCCGTCACATAAATAGAGAGTGAAGGCTGCCCCATTCCTGTGCCTTGAACAGAAACTTTTTTGCCTTTATATGTTCCGGTAAAGCCAAGCATTCCTCTAACCTGGTTATAACAAACAGGATTTTCAAGATAAGTTTTGGCTATGTACTCTGCTCTTTTTGGATCACCCGGCAACAAAACAGCCTCAGCAATATCACCAGGTTTTGCATTGTTATGCGGTGTACTCATAATCGACTCCTATCTTTATAAGATTTGTGAATTTTAAAAAAAGGGATGCCCTTTTAAGGAACATCCCTTTTAGATTCAGTTAAAACAAACTGTTACTGAAAATAATGTCAGATTAACAATTAAAGTCCAGCAGCAATTGCTCTAAGCTGTGCAGCCATGCCAGATTTGCCCTTAGCATCATATTTGTCTGCAACATCATAGAATGTCTGCTTAACGTAGTTCTTAGATTCTTCTGTTGAAACAGCAGCCTTCAAATCTGGGATTGTCAACTTCTGACCAACTTCAATTTCATCCGGATCTTCAATCTTTTCTTCAGTACCGGCAATAATGAACGGGAAGTAGTTACCCTTTTCTGAACCGTAGAAACGCTTTGCAATGAAAATCAGGCAGTCGCCGCGGCGAACAGTGTAGTACTGTGCATTGTCAAGTACAATGTGACCACGTGGCTGTGTATTTGTTGCAATCTTTGAAGAATTGCCGTTGTCTGAAACAGTCAAAGTATTTCCTGCATCCTTAGCGCCAGATTTTGCCTTAGAAAGCTTGTTCTGAAGGTCTTTGTATTCCTTCTGAAGCTTTGCCTTTGCACCTGCGCTCAAACCGTTATAATCACTGATTGCTTTCTGGATAGCAGCCAAATCATCAGCTGTTATAGAGTTAGCATCCTTTGAAAGAATTGCGTTGTGTGTCTGCTTCCATTTTGCAACTTCGGCATTAATCTTTGCATCTTCATCAGCTTTTGCTTTGGCAAGCTTATTCTGCAAGTCGTTGTATTCTTTCTGAAGCTTGCTCTTTGCACCTGCGCTCAAGTTGTTATAGTCGTTGATTGCCTTCTGGATAGCGTTCAAATCAGAAGCTGTAACAGAATTAGCATTTTTGTTGAGGATAGCGCTGTGTGTCTGCTTCCATTTTGCAACTTCAGCATCAACTTTTGATTCAGCTGCTTTCTTGGCATCTGCATCTGACTTAGCTTTTGCATCTGCCTTTGCCTTTGCGTCAGCGGCAGCTTTTGCCTTTGCATCTGCAGCTTTCTTAGCTTCTTCTTCTGCAAGAGCCTTTGCCTTAGCAAGCTTATCCTGAAGGTCTTTGTATTCCTTCTGGAGCTTTTCCTTTGCGCCGGCACTCAAGTTATTGTAATCGCTGATTGCTCTCTGAATAACGCTCAAGTCATTTGCAGTAATTGAATTGATATTCTTATTAAGAATTGCACTGTGAGTTTTGCGCCATTTGTCAACTTCAGCATTGATTTTTGCTTCGTCAGCACCTTCATTTGGATCAACCTGATGAAGCTGAACCTCTTTGTCAGCAGTTGTCAAAGAATCACTCAAGCCTTTTGTCTCGTCAACAACCATCATTCCAGGCTCATTGATTTTTTCAATGCCAGAATCGATATATGTTGGTGAAACATCAGCGTTTTCTTCTGGCTCAACAACAGGAGCATCTGCATCATGAGCAATAGCTTTCTTATTGTCCTGTGTTTTAACATTCAACGGTGGTTCTTCTTTAGCAGTTGATTTCTTTCCAGATGCACATGAAACCAGAGCAGCTATCAAAAGAACAGCAAGTACCTTTGGTAATATTTTTTTCATCTCAGTCTCCACAAGATTCCGGCATTACTGCCGACGTATTTGCCCTATAGTATATCACAGGGCAGTAAATTTTCAACCCTACACACAGAAAAAACGCAAAATGTTTAATCTATGTAAAAAGATTTCTCTAATTTATCGGTAAAAAATTCAAAAAAAGAACTTAAAACCGATAAATTAGCAATTTGCTTAGAAAAACCTTAATCATCAGACTGATTCATATTGATGAATTCTTTTGAAGCCTTGATGACTTCGTCAGCAATCTTTCCAGAAATCGGATCATAATGATCAAATGAAGTTTCGAAACTTCCTGTGCCGCTTGTCAATGAACGGAGGTCAATCGCATACTTCAAAAGCTCTGCCTGCGGAGCCTGTGCGCGGATTTCTTCGATGCCGCCGCCAATCGGGGTCTGACCCAAAATTCTTCCGCGCTTGCCCGACATATCAGACATGATATCGCCCAAATATTTTGACTCAACCAGAACAGTAATGTTCATTATCGGCTCAAGCAGAATCGGGCCGGCGTTGCGCATTGCGTCTTTGAAAGCGTTGCGCGAAGCAATCTTGAACGCCATTTCAGAAGAATCAACAGGATGTTCCTTTCCGTCAAGAACAGTAACCGCAACATCTACAACAGGATAGCCTGCAAGAACGCCGCATTCCATTGCTTCGTGCACGCCCTTCTCAACACCCGGAATATAGCCCTTAGAAATAGCACCGCCAAAAACAGCGTTGGTGAACTTGTAGTTTTCGCCGCGCGGCAGACTTTCTATAGAAAGAACAACACGCGCATACTGACCGTGGCCGCCTGACTGCTTCTTGTGCGTATATTCGGCCTGTGCCTTGCGCTGAATTGTTTCGCGGTATGCAATGCGCGGAACGGCAGTCTGAATGTTAATCTTGGTCTGAGCCTGAACCTTTTTAAGCAGAATCGAAATATGAAGCTCGCCCATACCAGAAAGAACATTCTGTTTTGTTTCAGCGTTATATTTATAAGACAAAGTTCTGTCTTCTTCAGCATAGCGCGCAAGGAATTCGCTCATCTTGTCTTCTTCTTTTTTATCGTTTGCAGAAACAGCCATTGAATATACTGGCTCAGGATGTCTCAAGCGGTTAAACTTCAAGGCATCTGCCGAAGCGGCAAGAGTATCGCTCGTCTTTGTAATGCTAAGCTTTGTTGCAATGCCGATATCTCCGGCATTCAAAGTCTTTACTTCTTCAAGCTTCTTTCCTATACAGCGGAAAATTTTACCGATTTTTTCTTTTCTGCCTTCATTAACATTGAAGATTTCAGTATCAGAAGCCAAAGAACCCGTAATAATCTTGATATAAGAAAGACGGCCTGAGAACTGGTCGCTAGAAGTCTTTACAACAAGTGCTGAAAGCGGAATGTCTCCTGCAATTTTTACAGTTGCATCTGAACCGTCGGCGTTCTTTGCAGTTTCAAGTCTTCCGGCAGGAGACGGTGCAATTTCAGCGATAAAATCGAAAACTGCGGTTAAACCTGAATTTTTAATGCTGTCACCGCAGAAAATCGGAACAATGCGGTTGTTCTCAAACGCAATCTTTAAGCCTTTTACAATTTCTTCGTCTGTAAGTTCACCGTCATCAATAAATTTGATAAGCAGGTCATCGTCACCTTCAGCCGCAGCACCGGCAAGAATACCGCGTGCAGATTCATAGGCATCTTTATATTCAGCAGGAATTTCAACAGCCTTTTCGAGCGTTCCGTCTGCAGCAAGCGGATAAGCCTTGCCTCTCAGAACGTCGATAACTCCGGCAAAGCCAGCACCGCCGTTCATCGGAATTGTAAGCGGACAAGTCTGTACGTTGAATTTATCGTGTATGTCTTTTGTAACAGCAGCAACGTCAGTGCGTTCGTCATCGCAGCGGTTGATAAAAACCATACGGGGCTTAGAACGTCTGTCGAGGTCGCGCCACAATTTAATTGTCTCAATCTGGGCACTTGAACGTCCGTCAACAAGCACAAGCGCCATTTCGCTAGACCTGAAGGCCGAAATAACTTCACCTACAAAGTCTGACGAACCCGGTGTATCCCAAAAGTTTATGTTTATATCTTTCCATGTAACATGAGCAAGAGACGAATATATAGAAATTTTATGCTCAATTTCTTCCGGGGTATAATCACTTACAGTTTTGCCCGAAACAACTGTTTCCGGCTTTGCGATTACACCACCAACAAAGAGCAGCTGTTCAAACAAAGTTGTCTTTCCTGTCTGACCATGACCAGCGATAGCAACATTTCGTACCATTTCCGTTGTAAAATCCATGAAAACCCCTCTCTTGGCAATTTATGATTTTTATTTTTGAGACCCAAAGCGCAGGCTTTTTTACATAATCCCAATACTGAAATGATAAGTTTGAATTCTTTGAGTTGTCAAGAAACTTTTGATTTTCAACGCAGAAATGTTTTTAATTGCATAAAGCCGGTTTGCCGGACAAGCTCAAAATGAACTGAACTGATCCGGCATGTATCAGACAGATTTTGTTACTTTATGCTGACTGTTCCGTCTTTGAATACTGCAAATTTTGTATAGCCCTGCTTTTCAAGCATGTCATACTGAGGACCGGGTTTCTTTGCCTTTTTGATTATAGCAACACTGAAACCGGCGCGAAGTTTTTCTGCTTCCGCAAGTACAACAGGGAATTCAACTGCATCATCATAAAGCAGTGCGCATTTTTCTTTCTCGCCCGGAATCTTATAGCCCGAATCAAGAAGAATAGAACAAATGCGCTCAAAACCGATTGAAAAACCAACCGCAGGAATCTGCTGACCGATAAATTTGCCAATCATATTGTCATAGCGTCCGCCGCCGCCAACCGCGCCGGAAAACTTAGGACTTGCAATTTCAAAAACAACGCCTGTGTAATAGCCCTGACCGCGGACAAGATTCGGTGTATAAGAAATCTTGTATTTTCCGGCCGCAACCTTTTCTACTGTAGAAATAATATATTTAAGGTCGTCAGCAATTGAAGCATCTGCACATTTTGAAGCAACTTCGTCGAGCGTTATTTTTGCGCCGCCGTTTGCAGCATCGCTTTTTGCGATAAAATCTACAAGAGATTTAACTGCATCTTCCGGCATCTGTTTTTCGCGGAGCTCGGCTTCGATTCCGGCTGCACCGATTTTGTCCATCTTGTCAAAAGTAATGCAAACAGAGTCGAGAGAGTCAGGCGCAAAGCCCATGTTCTCAAGCATATTGCGCAAAATGCGGCGGTCATTGATGTTGATTGTGAAATCCTCAAAGCCTATGTTCAAAAGCGCGCGGGCTGTAACGTCAATAAGCTCAACTTCTGCATTACAAGAACTGTCGCCGAGAATATCGATATCGCACTGAACAAACTCACGGCTTCTACCCTTCTGCGGACGTTCTGCGCGGAAAACGCGGTCTGTCTGAATCACCTTAAACGGGAACTGAAGCTCGTTGCGGTTTGCCGCAAAAAAACGTGAAAGCGGAAGCGTCAGATCATAGCGGAGCCCCATATCAGAAAGGGACTTTTCATCAACAGGAGTTGCAGCAAGGGCAGAGTCGAGCTTGTCACCGCGCTTAAGCACTTTGAAAATCAAATTAAGATTGTCTCCGCCGTCACTCTTGTCAAGATTTTCCGCATCTTCAAGCATTGGCGTAGAAATGCGCTCAAAGCCGCTTGCTCTATAAGTTTCAAGAATCTTGCCCTGAACGTAATCGCGCAGCTTCTGCTCTGCCGGTAAAATATCTTTCATGCCTTTTAAAGCATTTGTTTTCATAAAAACCTCTGTAGCTGTGTCAGAAATGACACCGGTGTAATTTTATTGTCCAGTTCCTGCTGAAAACAGAGCCGTACAATCTTCTTTTTAATTATAATAGTGAAAAATAAACTTTAAGACAATCGGCGGAGCAAACATGCCGAAACCTTCCGCACAGATGAAAAACAACCTTGACGATTTAAAATTTTATAGACAAATTCATATTATGAAATATTCCAGAAAATTGAAAAGTGCAGACTTGCAAGCTCAAAAAAAACGCCTTATAGTTGTTTATTATGGAGGAACAAAATGAACACACAGGGAAAAACAGTATCAGCTTTAGAATCAAAGAAAAAGTCTTTGCTTTCTCACATTGATCAGCTTGAAATTTCTGTGGGTCGCCAAGTGCTCCAAGCTTCAGCACCGATGGTTGAACAGCAGCTTTCAGTAGATTATGCCGCCGCGGCAGGAACAAAACAGCAGCTTTTACGGAATATTGCAGAAATAGAAGATCTTGTAAATAAACAGAAAGAACTTGAGACAAAAGCCCGCAATCTTCAAACAAGTTTGTCTTCAAAAGAAGAACTGATAAATGCAAAATTGTTGGAACTCGGAAGAATTCTCTACAAAAACTGCAACGATTCACTGCCGGAAGAATTCAAAATTCATTTTGCAGAAGCTGAACGCTTGGAATCTTTGGAAGACGGTTATAACCAGAAAGTAAAAGAAATCGAGACCTCGCTTGAAACAGCGTCTTTTTTGCAGAAACTTGCGATGCAGTTCAAGCTTTCTTCTTTAAGAAATTCTGCAATGATCCAGCAGCGCAAAAAAGAACAGGTTTTTATTTCCGGAGCACGGACTGTTGTTGAAACAGGCGAAAATGCTTTGAGCGGCAGTAATGTTTCATCTGAACTTCAGAGTGCTTTTGAAGCCTGTCTTGAAGAATATAAGGAACTTGACGGCATAAAGAATCAGCTTCTTGAAAACGCCGACGATGCAGAAGTAACAAAGCAGTCGCTTGTTCAGCTTGAAGCTTCTGAATTTTCAGGCAAGAAACGTATTGCGCAGATTAATTCAGAAATAAGCCAGATTGAGCTTAACCAGGACGAGCTTTGCCGCACAGCAGGCCGCTCTTATGTAAGCCGCTACTGCACAAAAGACGGTGAAAAAATTCTTGAATGTGAAGGCATCGGCGCAGAAGAGATTGCTTCAATTGGAAAAGAGCGCACAGAGCTTGTTTCAATTAACAGGCGCATAGACATAATGCAGCTTAACACAGCTTTGTCTGACGCAGACAAAAAGATTGCCTCACTGGAAAAAAGCGCAGAAGAAATCCGCGATCAGATTGCAAACCTTGAAGAGAATGCTTCTGTTATTGCTGAACAAATTGCAGCTGCTCACGCCGCACGTGAAGTAATCATCGGCAAACGCACACAGCTTGAAACAGAAGAAGGTGCTTCTGTCAAAATGCTTAAAGACAAAGAGCCTGACCCAGAGAATACACAGACAGCAAAAAAAGCAGCTTCCAAAAAAGCTTCTAAAAAATCTTAAAGTTGCGGTAAATCATTTAGAATTGAGTTAGATTCAAAAAATGCAAATTTTGATTGAACTAACTCAATTTTCTTGATAATATTCAACATACTTCTATGAAACAATACATTTATGAAACACATTTACATACATCAGAAGGCAGCGCATGCGGTGTAACAACAGGTGCAGAAGCTGTCAGAGCTTATAAAAAAATCGGATATTCGGGCATATTTGTTACCGATCATTTTTTTAATGGAAACTGTGCCATAAATGACGATCTTTGCTGGAAAGATAAGGTTGAGGCTTTCTGCCTTGGTTATGAACATGCAAAAGAAGAAGCCGAAGGTTCAGATTTTTCAGTTTTTTTTGGTTTTGAATACAATTTTTCAGGCGACGAGTTTCTGATTTACGGCATAACAAAGCAATGGCTTATTGCCCATCCGGAAATAATGCGTCTGTCTCATTCGCAGCTTTTTAAGCTGATTGATAATGCAGGCGGCTTAGTAGTTCAGGCCCATCCTTACCGGAAAAGAAGCTACATAAAATCAATAAATCTTTACCCGGACGATGTTCATGCTGTGGAAGTCTATAACGCGGCAAACGCGCCTTCTGAAAATGATGAAGCGCTGGAATATGCAGCCCTGCACAAACTTCCAGGCACGAGCGGTTCTGATATGCACAATGTAAACAGTCTGCATTGTCTTGGCGGTGTAGCCTTTGAGGAAAAGCTTGAAACGGTTCAGGACTATGTTTCAAGAATCAAATCAGGAGAAGGCTTTACACCGCTCCCGCCAAAGCTTTACTAGAAGAACAGCGCCGCCAACGCTAGATTTTATCTGAATTCGGCATACCGGGAGACGCTGTATTTGTTGCAGTTACAAGCCAAGAATCTTTATCTGCCGGTGATGAAAATGACTGCCGCGAGATTGTTCTTGTTGCAGAAAGTTTGTCCCCAACAGCTGCATCTTTTATAGAAGAACCCGGCCACACGCCTGCTTTTACAGCGCGTTTCAAAGTCTCTTCATAAATCTCTTTTGGCCAGTCCTCAAGTGAAGAATCTGCAAAGGCAACAGCGTCTATAACTTCACCGTCTGCTGTTTTTTCAAGAAGCACAACATCTGTCTTGTCACCGATTCTTGTACCTGTGTTTTCAAGCCACAAGTCTCTTGAACTGCTTGAATACGCGCCGCCAGAAAGATTCAGATCTGTACCAGTTTCATTTACAATACCGGCTTCCATGTTTCTAAAATGCACAACTATATACTCGCCCGCGCTGACTTCTACAGCCGGGAAAGTATAACGCCCTTGTGCGCCGTCTTTTGCCGAAAAAATGCACACACCCGAAAGATTTCCGCCGGTCTTTGCGTAGATTTCTACAAATTCGGCTTTCGGGTTGGAATACTTTGTCTGAACTTCACTCAAAATCAATTCAGGCACGTTGTCATTATAGCCTGTAAACAGAGAAGCAAAAGTCAAAGAATTATTGTTTGTATCTGTTACAGTTCCGCGCACTATATAAGTACAGCCTGTTTGTGTCGGAATAGAAAACCGGATCTCAAGTTCCTTTGAATTGTTCTTGGAATATTCAGCATCGATTTTTTCGCTCAAAGAGCACATGAGGGCATTTTCTATCTGAATATTCTCAGCTTTACCAACTTCCAGAGAAGTGCCTGCAACATTCTCTGAAAAAACTAAAGATATGTACCTTGAACTTTCGCATTTCAAAGTCTGCAGAACAGGTGTGTCAAAATCACCCGTTAAAACACTGACACTTGAGGGCGAGCCGGAACAGGCAGTCAAACACAAAACAAGACAAACAAATACTACAGCAGCGTTGATTTTTCTCAAAACAGCCTCCAGAAAGTTTTTAGAAAAGCACAGAATAATCTGACCGAGATTATTCTGTGCTTTTTGGAAATTGCTGTTTGCCGACAACCCAAAACCTTATTCAACAACCGTAGAGACTCCTAATGGAAAAACTTTAATATCAAGCAGCAATTCCGCATATACTATCTATGCTGATTTCATTTTTTTTGTACCTAAAAATGCTTTTTTTTGATTATTTTCAATTTTATTTGTTTTTACTGCTCCTAATCATTTGAACAGCTTCCATCTGTATCAAAAAAACACATTTTTGCAAGCTGAAAAACTGTGCGTTTCATTTTGACACAATCAAGAAAACGCAACCGTTGCCTCTTGAAAAACGCCAAATGTTATTCCTTTATATTATAAGATTTTAATTCTTTCAGATT
>CADBUT010000015.1 GCA_902797925.1 uncultured Spirochaetaceae bacterium | reverse complement strand
TCAGGGCACACAAACTGCTTATACTGTTCTTCGTGATGATATTCTGGCAAATGATGCAGAAAGCCTTACAGAAGATACCGTTTATGCTTATACAAACGCATTGCGAAAAATCTTTGTAATAGAAGATATGCCGGCATGGAATCCGAATCTCCGTTCAAAAACCGCAATCAGAACTTCTGATACCCGATGCTTTATTGACCCATCAATTGCGACTGCAAGCTTAGGTCTTGGACCTAATGATCTTGTAAAAGATTTAAATACAATGGGCCTGTTCTTCGAAACTTTGTGTGTGCGAGATCTTCGTGTTTATGCAGAAAGTCTTGATGGGCATGTTTATCATTACAGAGATAAATCTGGGCTTGAATGCGATGCCGTTATTCATTTGAGAAATGGTTCATTCGGTTTGATTGAAATAAAGCTCGGCGGTGATCACCTGATTGAAGAAGGCGCCGAAAACCTTAAGAAGTTTAGGGATAAAATTGATACGAAGAAAATGAAAGAACCAGCTTTCATGATGGTTCTGACAGGAACTGGAAAATATGCTTACCACCGAGAAGATGGGGTGTACGTTGTGCCGGTGGGGTGTTTGAGGAATTAGGATGAAATCTAATAATAACTGCATAGACGGAATTATCAGGGAATAAGAAATGAGTTCAGAAAAACCAAAGAAAAGTCAAGTTTTTATTCGTGGTGGGCAACAGCCCTTCTTTTTTGTAATTATTTTCTCCACTATCGTGAAATGATAGCGCGCTGTGTTATTAATAATGCACAGGGAAAATGTATGAAATATTCTTATTCTGAAACTGAACTTAAACGTTACCGCAAAGTTGAGGAGCGTTATTTTAAATGGATGGAAGACCACTGGTATAAGGGAGCAAAAGCAAAATTTGAATGGAACGAAGAAAATGTCCGCCGGATTCTTGCGCTCAATGATGCAATAATCGAAAAAGAAAATAGCCTATA
Organism: uncultured Spirochaetaceae bacterium; assembly: GCA_902797925.1. Lineage (GTDB taxonomy): Bacteria > Spirochaetota > Spirochaetia > Treponematales > Treponemataceae > UBA1240. The sequence continues at coordinate 3,104 of CADBUT010000015.1, read as the reverse complement.
CCGGCTGCTTTCAAATGTAAAAGCTGATATTGAGAATCTGCTTGCTTCTGGAAAAGCCTATTATAAATGTTATGACATTGACGCATTTTTGAGTTATGAGGCAGAAGACTATGCAACGCCCACCGGAGATGAAGATACGATGAGCGATGTTTATTTCGTTACGAATTTTGAATTCTGCATGGGCATTCACACTTCAGCGGATAATCCGCTGCGATCAGTTGAAGAAGAATTTGACCGCAGCACAAATTACAATTGGGATGTAATGTTTAAGGATATTCCCGATAAAAAACATTTTATTAGCCGAAGTCTCCACCGGCTTATGCAAGAAGAAACCTATACTTTAGAAGATTTGCTTTGGCTGAACCCAGATAATTTTGTGGAATGCATTGAAATACGGAATTAACCTGGCATAAAAAGGAGAACAGTATTTTGAAAACATTAGTCAAATCAAAAATTGACAAATCTAGATTTGACAGATACACTGTAATCATGAATGATTTTATAGGACGGGATGAAGAACTTGCCTTTCTTCAGGAGAAATATGATTCTCTTGGCGGACAATTAATAATTATCTATGGACGCCGCCGTATCGGAAAAACTGAAACAATTGCACATTTTTGCAGAGATAAGAAAACAGTCTTTTACACCTGTACGCAGACAGAAGACCGGATTCAGCTTAAAAATTTCAGCGAAAAACTGCTTTCATTTAATCTTCCGCAATCTAAATACATAACTGAATTTGCCGGCTGGGAGCAATTATTTTCAGCTGTTAAGGATATTCCACATTCAGCAGATGAAAAACAAATTCTTGTTATAGACGAATTTCCTTACATGGCGAAAGATAACCCTGAAATGCCTTCGATTTTGCAAAAATTATGGGATACTGATTTAAAGAAGCAGAATCTTATGATAATCCTTTGCGGAAGTTCCATGAGTTACATTGAAAAGGAGATACTGTCTGAAAAGAATCCGCTTTACGGCCGTGCAACTGGAATCTATAAAATGCTTCCTATGCCGTTTTATGATTCCGTAAAGTTTTTCTCTAAATGGAACATTAAGGATAAAATTATTGCTTATTCGATTCTTGGAGGTATTCCGTATTATTTGGAGCAGTTTGATCAGACGAAAAGCCTTAAAGAAAACATCTGTTCCAACATTCTTAAACGCGGTTCCATCTTATATTCTGAACCCGAGTTTTTGATGCGGCAAGAACTTCGTGAACCGGCAACATACAATACAATCATTCAGGCAATTGCAACAGGCAGAACAACATTTAACGAAATACAGCAATCAACTATGATTGAAAAAGGAAAACTGTCTGTATATCTGAAGAATCTGATTGAGCTTGGTGTTTTAACCCGCGAATTTCCGGTTTTGAGTACAGAAAAAGAAAAGCAGAATGCCCAGCGCGGAATCTACAAACTGCATGATCTTTTCTTTCGTTTCTGGTACAGATTTGTTTTGCCGAATTATTCATCCCTTGAATTCGGTGACTGGGAAAATATTTACGATATGATTGTAAGTCCGCAGTTGAATGAATTTGTTTCGTTCCCATTTGAGGATATATGCATTGAATGGCTCAGAATTCAAAATAAAAAGCGGGCTTTACCATTTATCTTTACAAAAATCGGTCGTTGGTGGAATAAGAATACTGAAATTGATATTATCGCTTCAAATGAAGATAAAACTGAGCTTATCAGTGCAGAATGTAAGTTCCATAATTCAGCTGTAAACGATTCCGATTTGAAAAAACATCTTGAAAAAGACATCATTTGTTTACAGGCAAAACCCAATACAATTGTTCATTTCTGGTACTTTTCATGGAGCGGTTATACAAAAGAAGCAGTAGAATTTGCTGAAAAAAACGGTATCCGTCTTGTAAGCGGAGAGGAATTGGAAAAGTAACTAAACAAGTAGTCCCGCGGAATTATCTGCGGTCAGTGGAAAGGCGCATCTGCGGTCAGTGGAAAGGCACATCTGCGGTCAGTAGACAGACACATCTGCAGTCAGTGACTAGACTTACCACGCTGAAAATGATGCTAATTGGCAACTGCGGTTTTCAGCTCTTCAGCGAGTTGCTGCACAGTTTCAAGCGGCAAGTCTTGAACGGCAGCGATTTGCTCCATTGTACCGAGGTTTGTTAAAAGCATATTTCGTGCCGCTTCAATCTTGGCTTCAGAGCGACCACGTTTTTCGCCGATAGCGATGCCCTGTTCTTTTAGGGAATCGGCGAGAATGCAATAGTCCATATATTCTTTTCTTTCGCGTTCAGTCATTTTTATTCGCTGCTCCTTTTCCTTAAGTTTTGAACAGAGGTCTGTGTCGCCCTCATCGGTGAGAAAGAACCTCAGAAGCTGCGATTTCTGCTTTTGTGTTACGTCTTTCCACTTGGAACAATTATAAAACACTTTATACGTTTTGTCTGCAAGCTTCACGCTATTATCTTCGTTGCAGATATTTTCAAATGTATAGATTGGCAGACCCTGCCCGAACAAATCTTCAAGGCAGATGAAAATCACGAAATTCTCTTTTAACTCTGAATAGGTGTGACCTTTCTTAAGATAATCTACGTCCATCATGTCCTGATAATAGCGGCTGCGCTGACGAAGCTCTTTGTAAAGCGTGGTCTGAATTTCAATGTCGAAGTCGCGATGTGTGTCTGCTGTATGCGCGTTTCGCTTTGAGTTTTATCTACGGATTGAAGTTTGTCTAGCGAAACTGCCAAGTTTCCGCTTCGCGTAAACTTGAAAGATGATGTACAACGATGCACGGCTTTTGCGAACATAAAGTTATCCGAGCAGACAAGCTCGTCAAACGGCTTAAATGTTGTGGTATTTTCCATATTAATTTGCTCCTTTTTTTTGAGTTGCAAATTAATATCTATGCAAAAGTTGTTTTTTCAGTACCTAATCGCGAAAATTCTTGCAGATTTTACAAAATGAATCATGTCTATGCTTGTTATAAACCGTGACTAGACACGTCACGGCTCGTGACTAAGCTAGTCACTGATATGCACCTAAAAAATGACACAAAAAATAAAAAAATGTTTTCTCCACTATCACGAAATGATAGCCCGCTCTGTTATCCTGTTTGCACACAGGAGG
>CADBUT010000014.1 GCA_902797925.1 uncultured Spirochaetaceae bacterium | reverse complement strand
GTCAAACATCTGACGGAAAGCCAAACGACCAATGCGGCCGAAACCATTAATAGCAACTCTTACATCTGCCATTGTATATCTCCTATAACTAAGATAAGTATTTTAGTTCTTTCTTTATCGAATTGTATGTTTTTCAACATTTTGTGTCAATAGCGCTTATAAGAAAGACATCGCTCTGCTTCCGGTGAGGCGGTTTATGGCCGCTGTCTGTAGTAAAGCTTAATTATACTTCATTGCCTTTCATACTGAACCTGTAGCTGTAGCTTTGTGCTGCAAACGTATTGTTTTTGTAAATCGTTTGTAATATGATATCAATCCGGTACAAATATTTATAAAAAGTTTTCTATATATATTATGCTTCTGCATTTTGCGGAGGGATAACAAATTTTGAGGTGCTTTATGAAAAAATTAGCTTTTCTTGGTTTGATTGTTTCAGTATTTGTGCTGTATTCCTGCTCAACACAAAAATATGTGCCGGACCCTTATGCGAACAGCATACGCCCTTCAATTTGTGGCGAATGGTTCTTACAGAGCATGTGCGATTCAGACGGTTCTTATGAGGTTAATACAGAAATTACGCTTGTGCTGCCCGAAAAACCGCGGAATGCACTTCATGGCTCTACCGGCGTAAATCTTTACAATGGAACTGCTGATATAACCGACAAAGGATTTTTCTGCGGAACAATCGGTGTTACAAAAATAGACGGTGACGAAGAAGCCATGGAAAGCGAGCAGGAATACTTGCGGCTTCTGCCATTGTGCGACACAATTACGCTTGAAGTGCTGCCGCCAGCCGATGAGGACACGCTTGAAATGCGTAAGCTTATCCTGACAAACAAAGCTGAAGGTATCTGCATTGTGTTTATTCAATAAAACGGAAAGGTGTTTATGCGTCTGATTTTTATAAGGCATGGAGATCCTGATTATGTTCATGACAGTTTGACTGAAAAAGGCAGAAGAGAAGCCGCTCTGCTTGCGGAGCGCGTTGCCACTTGGAAAGTCGATGAATTTTATTGCTCTCCGCTTGGACGTGCCAGAGAAACTGCCCGCTATTCACTTGAAAAGCTCAACAGAACTGCACAGACTTTTGAGTGGCTCAAAGAATTTTATATAACTATAAAAGACCCTGAAACTGGCAAAGACCGGATACCATGGGATTTTATGCCTGATTTTTGGACAAAAGACCCGCTGTTTTACGACAAGGACAACTGGACTGAGGCTGAAGTCCTAAAAACAGGAGATTTGCGTAAAAATTTTGATGAAGTTGCAGCCGGGCTTGACTCAATTCTTGCAGAACATGGCTATATCAGAAACGGTGCGGTTTACAAGACAAACCACACAATACCAAGCAGCAGCGGTATAGCTGCCCAAGACGGAAAGACTCTCGTGTTTTTCTGTCACCTCGGTGTGAGCTTTGTAATGATGGCACACCTTTTGGGTTTTTCGCCTGCACAGCTTTTTCACAACTTTTTTGTCGCACCGACCTCTGTTACGGTTTTAAATGCTGAGGAACGCATTGCCGGAACTGCGATGTTCAGAACGCAGGTTATAGGCTGTACACGCCATCTTGCGGGGCTTGAGCCTGTTTCGGCTTCAGGCTATTTTACAGATGCTTTTCAGGGTTAAGGAAATTACAATAATGGACGGAACAAACGGACAGAACAAAAGCGGATTGAATGCGCCGAAGAAAGATTATAGCCGCCCGATGCACACAACCGAGCATATATTGAATCAGGCTATGTGCCGCCGCTTTAATTGCGGCAGGGCGTTCAGTGCGCATATTGAAGCTAAAAAATCAAAATGCGATTACCGCTTTGAAGCTTCAAAAGTGCCTTCATCAGAAGATTTGGCTGCAATAGAAGCAGAAGTAAACGAAGTAATTTCGAGAAACCTTGAAGTTACAAGCCGCATCGTTACGCGCGAAGAAGCCGCAAAATACACAGACTTATCGCGGCTGCCTGAAGACGCAAGCGAAATGGTAAAGCTTGTCTTCGTCGGCGATTACGACGTCTGCCCGTGCATCGGTGCGCATGTTGCAAATACAAGCGAAATCGGAAAATTCCGCATTATAAGCACAGACTACAAAGACGGTGTGTTGCGTATCCGCTGGAAAGTTGAAGCAGCCGCCTGCACCTGCTGAAAAGCTGGTCACTGAAGCCGCCGCAAAGGCAAGCCCGTCTGCCGCGCAGTCAGAAAACAGGCACAAGCCATATTTATGTGTCTCTCAAATTTTGACTTTTCAAAGAACTTGATGTATCCTTTTTTTACTATGAAAAGAAAACGTAAACGCATTGGTTTGCTCATTCATGATACAGATTCCGAATATTCAATGGAGCTGATAAAGGGCATAGAACTTGGTTGCCGGCAAATAGGTGCTCAGCTTTTTATTTTTACAGTAGGTGAATTCAACTGTACATGGTCAAAGAGCGAATATCAGCGCCGTGCGGTTGCTTTTTTCATTACAAAAAACAATATAGACCTTATGCTTTGTGCGTCCGGCACGCAGATGAACAACATATCGCTTGACGCTTTTGTTTCATATTTGAAATTTTTTAAGCCGCTTCCTGTTATAAGCATTGGTGTTGAAATTCCTGATATTCCAAGTGTGGTTGTTGATTGTACAAACGGATTGAAAAAACTTGTCAATCATTTAATCGATGAACATAAGTGTAAAAGAATCGGTGTACTCGGCGTTTCTTTGCAATCAAAAGATGCTGAAATCAGAACCAAGGTCATTTTTGACACGCTGAAGGAACGCGGCTTAAAAGCTGATGAGTCAATCATGATACGCGGTAAATTTACCTATGCGTCTATAATGCCGTTGCTTCCAGGTTTTATCGATGATCATGGAAAGCTTAATTTTGATGCGATTATTTCACTTAACGATGATATGGCGTATGCCGTTATTGACTACTGTAAAGACAATGGCATAGAAATTCCTGAAAATTTGTGTTTGAGCGGTTTTGACGATATATCAAGGTCTTCGCTGATTGAGCCTTCTTTAACCAGCATAAACCAGCAGATTGCGGGGCAGGGGCGCCGCAGTGTAGAGCTTGCTGTAAAGCTGCTTGAAGGCAAAAAAGTGCCGCCTGTAAGTTATGTAGAAACCGAAGTAAGATTCCGCCAGTCATGCGGATGCATAAAAAAGGGCTCGCATTTGAATGCGCTTACTGATTCCGGTAAAACCTTGCATCACAATGAAATGAACAGAACTTTTACAGCACTTGACTGGCACCGGAAGAAAAGCCAGTTATCTGAAATTACGGAATTTCAGATGAGCCGCCTTGAATATGCATCGTACAAGCTTTTAAAAGACTCGCTCTGTGACGACTGCCGCCTGTTTGATTGCAGCTCAATGTTCGTCTGTCTTTATGAACCGCCGCTAGAAACAGATAATTTTATCCATTTTGCAATGCCTGAAAATGTAAAGCTTTTTGCAGGTTATGATGATAAAACCGGCTTTGATTCAAAAAATCTTAAAGAGCCGGTATATTTTAATCCGCACGAGTACATTCTTCCGCCTGAATTTATGGCTGACACAAACGAAACTGTTACCGTTTTTGCCTTGTATCAGCAGAATGTGCAGCACGGCTATGTTGTCTGGCGCACCGGAAGTTTTGATCCCTGCATGTACAGAATTATTTCACGGACTTTTTCCTGTTTGTTTGCTTCTGCATTGATAAATCAGCGGGAAGAAGACCGCCGCCAGCATCTTGAAGAAAGCAACATGCGCCTGACAAAATTTTCGCGCACAGACGAAATGACGCAGCTTTTGAACCGGCGCGGATTTATGAGCGTAGGCCAGCAGTCTATAAACATTGCAATGGATATCCGCCAGACCGGCATGGTCGTTTACGGTGATATGGACGGCTTAAAAAAGATTAACGACACTTTCGGACATGAGGCAGGTGACAGGGCTATTAAGGCAGAAGCTGAAATTTTGACCAATGCTTTCCGCCGCACAGACATAATCGGCCGGCTTGGCGGCGATGAGTTTGCGGTAGTAGCTTTGGGGCTTACACAAGATGTTTACGAAAAAATCAAGGCAAAAATTGAAACGCTCTGTGAAGAATGGAATAAAACGGCGAAAGAAGATTTTATTCTGTCGATAAGCCTTGGTGCAGTATTCTTTGACGAAGACAATGTGGATTTGGATTCATTGCTGAAAGAAGCCGATGCCGCGCAATATAGAGAGAAAAAACGGAAAAAAGCAAGCCGCCCGGCATAAAGCTTTTCGCAGCAGTTTAATCTACAGACAAAGTCCAATCCGCGAAAAGAGCCGGTTTCTGTTTTACAAAAACCGGCAGTTCTGACTTTCGGGTCACTCATTCTACAATATAAGTCCAAACCGCGAAAAACGCCGGTTTTTGTCTGGCAAAAACCGGCAGCTTGTACTTAGACAGCTTGTGTAAAATTTACGAGTTTTCTGAAAGAAAACTCGGCCGTTTCGCCACAGATTAAACCCAATCTGAAAAACAGGCTAAAAGAGACAGCTTTGTAC
>CADBUT010000013.1 GCA_902797925.1 uncultured Spirochaetaceae bacterium | reverse complement strand
GGCTCAAATGTTGCAGACGGAATCTTGAAAAAGTCCGGGGCAACCAATTTCTTTTCAAAAGTCTTTGACAAACGTTTTAAACCGAAAATCAACCTTGTAATAATTGAAAAAGACCGCGAGCTTGCAAAAGAGGCGAAGGCAAGATTTCCGGAGGCAGCTGTAATCAATGCTGACATTACAGATGAAAGCTTTATCTTTGAAGAAGGCGATCTTTCAAGCTATGACCTTGTGATTGCCGCAACGAGAAACCATGAGCTGAACATAGTTACTTCTGCATATTTTAAGGCTCAGGGCTGTTCAAAGAGCATCTGCCTTGTAACAAGCTCTTCTTATGCGGCAATAACCCGCAACATCGGCATCGATGTAGTTGTTCCGATTAAAGACACGGTTGTTGATACGATTATGAGCCATCTGCGCGGCAAGAGCGTAACTGGAATTCACACGCTTTCAGAGGGAAGTTTTGAGGTTGTCGAGTATGAACTGCCGAAAAACTCAAAGGTTGACGGCAAGGCTTTGAAAGACTTAAGGAGCGGCGATGAAACGTTCCTGATTCTGCTTGTCAATAAAGGTGAATCTTACGCCATTGCAGACGGCAATACAATTCTTTCTGGCGGCGACAAGCTTGTGTTTATTGCAGACGTGAAAGACACAAAGCATGTGCTTGATAAATTTGGAGAATAAATGTTTGTTTTTGTTGTTCGGCTGATGTCGTTTTTGCTGGCAATTATCGCCTTGACTTTTGTAATTCCTGTGGCTTGTGCGCTTTACTACGGAGAATATCAGCTGATTTCTTGCTTTGCGCTGCCGTTTGTTGTCTGTATTCTGTTTGCCGTTGTCATGTGGTTCGCAGGCAAGCAGAAAAAAGTTAAGCGGCTCTCTTTGAGAAGCAGCTATGTGCTTGTTGCAGTTGCATGGCTTATGGCCGGTCTTCTCGGTGCTGTTCCGCTTCTGCTTTCGGGCACGATGAAAACATTTACAGATGCCTTGTTTGAGAGCATTTCGGGCTTTTCTACGACAGGCGCAACCGTTTTAAGCGAAGTTGAGCCTTTGCCGCACTGCATAAACATGTGGCGTATGCAGATGCACTGGCTTGGCGGTATGGGCATTGTCGTGCTTACGGTTGCACTGCTGCCGCTGCTTGATGTAGGCGGTTTTCAGCTTATCAAAGCCGAAACGACTGGCCCGGACAAAGGCAAAATAACGCCAAAGATTGCCACAACTGCCAAGATTCTTTGGTTTATTTACTTTGGCATGACTTTGGCTGAAACGGTTCTGCTTATGATTTGCGGTATGTCTTTTTGGGAAGCTCTCGCACATTCGTTTTCGACGCTCGGAACTGGCGGCTTTTCATCTAAAAATGCAAGCATAGGCGGATATAATTCAGCTTCAATTGAATGGGTCTGCTGCATTTTCATGGCGCTTTCGGGCATCAATTTCAGCCTTTATTTTCAGGCTTTTACCGGTAAAATCAAAAGCATTTTTGAAAACACGGAACTGAAAGTTTATATTGTATTGCTTCTTGTGTGCATAACCGGCATAACAATCTTCATTCTTCCGCAGTACAAGAGCTTTTCAACAGCTTTAAGGCTTGCCGCTTTTCAGGTTGTAACAATTGTTTCTACCACTGGCTTTGCAACCGCAGATTTTACGGTATGGGCGCCTTCGGCTCAGTTCATAATATTTGTGCTTATGTTTGTGGGCGGCTGTTCAGGCTCAACAGGCGGCGGCTTCAAAGTTATCCGCTGGGTTGTTTTCGGCAAGCAGGCCGCAAACGAAATGCGCCATCTTCTGCATCCGCACGGAATTTTCACAATCCGCATCAACAATGACCCGGGAAGAAAGGATTTGGTTTTCAGTGTTGCGGCGTTCGGCTTTTTATACGGAATTCTTGTGCTGATAACCACTTTTGTGGGCACTTTGGGCGGGCTTGACCTTTTCTCTGCGTTCACCGGCGGTTTGTCGATGGTCGGCAACATAGGCCCTGGCTTCGGTATGCTCGGTCCTTCTGAAAATTACGGCGCTTTGCTTCCGTTTGTAAAGTGGTGGTATTGCTTTGCAATGCTTGCCGGTCGTCTTGAGCTTTATACGCTGATTTTGTTCTTTTTCCCTGAATTCTGGAAAAAATAACATTCCGGGGCTTAAGCTATTGAAGATGCTCTAAAAGACCTTTGCAGCCTGCAAAAACATCTTCAAAAGTCTGGTCAAAGTTGCCTGTGTACCATGGATCGTCAATCTCTTTTATGCTGCTGTACATAGTTGAAACGCCGCCTTTATAAGAAGGCGGTGCAAACTCAAGCAGAAGGTGCACTTTGTTTTGCGCGGCTTCTCCGCCTATGCGCAGAATATTCCGTATGTTGGCGTAGTCCATGCCTATTATGTAGTCATAATCTTCGCAGTCAGACTTTGTAAGCTGGCTTGCTGCGCGGCGTTCAAACGGAATGCCCATTTCGCGCAGCTTTTGTTTTGTTCCGTAATGCGTGTCGTTGCCGATTTCTTCGCGGCTTGTCGCACTTGAATCAATCAAAAATCTGTCTGCCATTCCGGCCTTTCTCACAAGCTCTTTCATTACAAATTCAGCCATTGTTGAGCGGCAGATGTTGCCATGGCAGACGAACATTATCTTTGTCATTTGCTATCTTCTTCTGTTTTTCGAGATGAGCAGAATTCGCAGGAATGAAGCGATAGCGGTTAATGCTGAAGCAACATAAGTCATTGCAGCGGCGGCAAGCACTTTTTTAGTGCCGCGGAGCTCTTCTTCGTCAAGCGTGCCTGTCTGGCGCAGAATCTTGATGGCGCGGTGCGATGCGTTGAACTCAACCGGCAAGGTGATAAGCGAAAAAATAACAGAAGCAGAAAAAAGCAGAAGGCCTATGTTTACCAGAAGGTTTCCGATTGGAGAAGGACTGCCGCTGCCAGAAGTTCCGTAACCGAAGCCCAAACCTATAATCGCGAGCAGCGGGCCGAATTTTGAGCCGAAATTTGCCACAGGAACGATTGCGCTTCTAAGCCAGAGCGGTGCGTACCCGCGCGCATGCTGAATGGCGTGGCCTGTTTCGTGCGCTGCAACGCCGATTGCCGCAATCGAAGTCTGCGAATAAACCGAATCAGACAGGCGGAGGACTTTTTGTGTCGGCGCATAATGGTCTGTAAGGCTGCCTGCCACATGCTCTATGCGCACGTCTGTAATGTC
>CADBUT010000012.1 GCA_902797925.1 uncultured Spirochaetaceae bacterium | reverse complement strand
TATAAAAAGACAACTTTTTTTCATGCTTTCTCTCGCTATAAAATTTTTTCGATACTATTAGCATTAAACTGAGAAATTGTCAAATGTCGTGGGAGAGATTGTCGGGTTTGCGTGTGCACCAGCCGTCTTTGCGAGGAGCATCGCGACGAAGCAATCCAATGCTGTGCAGAACTTGAACGGGGTAGTGGGACACAGTCTAAGGTCTTCTTGTGCCGAAGATTAGCTTGTCTTCGCCGTTTTCGTTTATGAGCACGCCGCGTTCAAGAACCATAAGCGGTTCACCGTTTATCAGAATGCGGTGGCGGCTTGTAAAGCAGCCGTCTTTTTCAATAGTCCGCATGATGTTTTCTTTTGTGTGGCGTTTCTTAAACACGTCGCGGTCTTCTTCTGCAATAGCCCAGTCTGCATTAACTTGAGAAATGGCAAAATAATCTGCGCCCTTATCCTCAATGCCGATAGTCTTAAATTCAGAAGAAGCGCGGTACTCAATAAAGCTGTGGTCTTTAGGATTGACTATGTAGATGCAGATATAGTCGCCGGAAAGTGCCATAAGCCTTGAATAGACAAGCTGTTCCTGCTGTATCCGCTCAAGCTGCACCTTCTGCCTCATCTGTGCATCAACATTGCTTACACCGATGATGATGTGCTTTTTGTTTTTCTGCATAGGCATGGCTTTCATATTCACATAAACCGGCACACCGTATTTTAAAAGTCTGTAAGTATGCAGAAACGTACCCTGCTTTTCAATAGACATGATGATATTCTCTTTTGTAAAGTTCCGTATGAAATCATCTCTGTCTTCTTCATGAATATGGGTAATTGCATCTCTGCGGCTCTGTGCAAAGAAGTTTGTTCCATGCCGTTCTGTTGAGAGCTCTTCTTCACCGGCATTAGAGGAATATTCAATAAATTCTTCTGTCTCAAGATTTACATAATAAAGATTGAAATAGTCTCTCGCAAGGGCTCTTGCAATTTCAGCATAAGTTTCTCCCTTAACCGGATCTGTAATAGAAAGAACAGCCACAACAACAGCAGATTTCTTATTTACCGGATCATAAGAAATCTTATTTACATAATAATATGCCCTTGAACCGTCAGGAAGCTTTTCGTCAATAAAGAGCCTTTTGTTTTCCTTTGCCGCCTGCTTCAAAATCAGATAAAAAGACGCACCCTCTCCCTGCAATATAACTTTAATCGAAAGGTCATCGCTGTGAACCACGATTGAAAAATATTTCAGCATAAAATCGCGGTAAGACTGATTTGTTCTGGCATAACGTACAATATCATCATTGATTTCAAGAATAGCCATAGGAAGCGTATTAAAGAAATTGCTGAGCCCTTTGTCGTTCTGCGCAATTACAGAGAGATCATGCAGGTTTACTCTTCCGATCATTTCGCTGTAATGCGATTCAGCCGGATTTTCAAAACCAATCTGGGTGCCGGTTCTGTATTTTTCAAGAATTGACTCAACAGGAATAGGCTTCTGATAATAATAGCCCTGAAGTTTAGAGCAGCCTATTTCCTGAAGGAATATAACCTGTTCTTCAGTTTCAACACCTTCGCATATAGTATCAACGCCGAGAGAAGCCGCCATTCTCATCATTTCTGTAAGAATAATCTTTCCGTTTTTTCCCTTATCAAACTGGCGCATAAAGTTCATGTCAAATTTGATTAAATCAAACGGTATAACCTGCAGAACATTAAGAGAAGAGTAGCCGCTTCCAAAATCGTCCATCCAGACACTGAAGCCATGCTCTTTAAAACGCTGAATCTGAGCCATCATAAACTCAAAGTCTCCGCCAAGAATGCTTTCAGTAATTTCAATATTGATTTTGTCGCGCGCAATTCCGGCATTATCAACTCTGGTATAGATTTCTTTGACAATATCGCAGACATCAAAATCTGAGCGTGAAATGTTTATAGACTGAGAAACTTCATAAAAGCCCTTTGATTTCATGAACTTCATCTTCTCGAGAACTTGCTCAAGAATATAAAGGTCTACTTTATAAATAAGATTTGCTTCTTCAAGAATCGGAATAAAATCTGCCGGAGAGAGAAAACCCTTTACTGGGTCAATCCAGCGGGCTAGGGCTTCTTCGTCGCAGACACGTCTGTTTACCGCGCGGACAATCGGCTGATAGTAGACTTTAATCCACTTTTCTTTTAAAGCCCTGTCAAGGTTGTCGATTATGTACTGCTTCTTTTCGTTTGCTTCTATAATGGAAATATCATAATAGCTGTAAGCAGATTCCTTAATTTTTTTGATTGGGTCACATGCAGTTTTTGCGCGGTCACAGGCAATGTTGATTGCAACGTCTTCTGTATCGAAAAGGTAGATTCCTATATGGATAGTTACTGTCTGAGACTGTTCGCTGTTCTGACCTAAGTTTTTGCATTTTTCTATAAGTTTTTTTAGAACGTCTTCAAGATTTTCTTCTTTGGTGATAACTGCAAAATGGTCTCCGCCTACGCGGCAGCAGTTTTCTATGCCGAAAAAGGTGATGAGAATCTGGGCAAGAGACTGTAGAAGCGCATTGCCTGCCTCAAAGCCGAATCTATGGTTAAAGGCCTTCATGCCGTTAAGGTCTATAAAAAGAAGAACTGGAAGTTTATGCGACGTTGCCATGCTTTCTTTTTTTGCCGCAGCAAGATTCAGAAAGTGCATCATATTCGGCAAGCCTGTAAGATAGTCGACTAAATTCACATCCATGATTATTTATTATACGCCAGAAATTTGAAAAAGCAATAAAAGATTCTAGATTTGTTGTGCTTCTGCAAGGAAACATTGTGTTGAATTTCCGCCAGGCTGAACCGCAGTTCAATGATTTTCTTTGCAGAATCTATGATATGATGTAAAATAGAACCATATTTATGGAAAACCTCTTATATAGCGAAGTTCACTTAATCTGCATCATAATTGTTTCTCTTGAAATCATTCAGGCAATAAAAAGCATAGACAAATCGCCTGGAATGAGACTTTTTGTTATATGCTTTGCGTTTATAGATTTATCTTTTGTTTTTAATCTGCTGTTATGGTTTGCGGAAAATTCCGGCAGACCAGTTCTGCTTGTGCCGGCAAGGCAGCTTTATTATTTGTTTTTCGGTTTAGGCGCGTTTACATGGTTTGTCTATTCAGAATATCAGTTCTCGCAAAAGCGGCTTGGCAAAAAGCAGATAGTTCTTGCCGCGCTGCCGTTTTTGCTTGCAGAAGTTCTTATGCTTTCTAGCATAGGCTTTTCGGTTGATGCTCTTGCAAAACAAGAAACAATGCAGCTGATTTTTTTAGGCGTTGGCTGCGGTTATATGGCGGCTTCCGGTGCACGCGCATGTGTAAAGGCTTTTAACAAGAAGAACTACCTTAAAAAAGACGAATATCTTATGATTGGGCTGTTCGCGCTTGTTGCTCTTGTGTGCGCGTTTTTGCAGATTCTTATAAAAGTGCCTGTTCCGCTTGTTATAGAAGGCACATCGCTCTGCGTGCTCATGCAGCAAAGGGCGCTGCCGCTTGTCTGCGCGGGCGAGACAATCTGCGCGGTTCTGCTTTATCAGAAACATCAAGAAAAACTCATATCGCGCGACCCGCTCACCGGCATCACAAACCGCATTCAGCTTGTGCAGTATCTTTCAAATAAAATGAACAACCACACGCAGTCGCTTTATCTTATAATGATGGACATAAACGGCTTGAAAAAGATTAACGAGACTTACGGGCACGCTCAGGGTGATGCGGCGCTGATTCAGGTGGCGGACGCGCTTAAAGAAACCGTGCCGCGCAATTTCTTGATTTCACGCTACGGCGGCGATGAATTTGTAATTGCAGGCGAAATCTCGACCGAAGAGCAGATTCTCATTATAAACGAAGGAATCAGGCGGAATGTGGCACGCCGCAACGATGCAAACGGCCGC
>CADBUT010000011.1 GCA_902797925.1 uncultured Spirochaetaceae bacterium | reverse complement strand
TTTGCAACTTCAATGTTTATTGAAGAGCCGAAAAAAGTGCCGCTCGAAAAGCCTGAGATAAAAGCTGAAGTGCGCGCACTTGAAAGCGGCGGCAAATCAATGCAGTTTGAAATCAAGCTTAAAACCGAAAAACCGGCTTTTTACGTCAGCTTAGAAGCGCAGGGCATTTCTGGGCTTTTCGACAAAAACATGTTGACGCTGCTGCCGGGCAAAGCCGAAACTGTGCGCTTCACTCTGCGCGACGAAGTGAACGAAAAAGGCGCAATCAAAAAAACGCACCCGATAAGCGCAAAAGCCTTGCAGCGTGCATTGAGCATTACTTCGCTTAGAGATACATACAGATAATGCTGCAGCTCGAAGAAATCAGTTCAGACGAATTTGTGTCGCACTTTATCAGGGATTTTTTCGCCCCGGAATACAAGGGCAAAAAATACCTGTTCGGCACAAATTCGCTTGCCGCAGATTTTTCAAAAGAGCTTGAAATTGACGGCTTTGTCACGACAAAAAGCCGCAAAACCGAATTCTTGGGCAAAAATGTGCTTACACTTGAAAAGGTGCAAGCCGAAGACCTTGTGCTAATCTGCGAAACAAGCGGAGCGGCCGCCGTCAAGCGGCTGCTTTCAAGCTGCAATTTCCGCTATCTTGACTGCTTTTCGTTTTCAAAGAGAACCAAAAGCAGCGTCAATGTCTATCACTTTTCGGGCTGGGCGGAAGACATAAAGCAAAACTTTGAGAAATACCAGCAAATTTATGAGGTGCTCGCCGACGAAGAATCGAAAAGCGTTTTTTATAGCCTTGTCAACTTTAAGTTCAGCGGCGACATGCGCTTTTTGAAAAGCTTTGAGAACATTGAAGCGGCGCAATATTTTGAGCCGTTCCTCAATTTGCCGCAAAAACCGGCTTTTGCCGACATAGGCGGCTTTACAGGCGACACAAGCTTGCAGTTCATCGAAAGATTTCCAGATTATTCTGCAATTTTTCTGTTTGAGCCAGAACCGCACTTCCTTAAAAAAGCAAAAGAAAGCCTAAAAGATTTTGCAAACATCAGTTTTATAGTGAAAGGCCTTTCAGACACAGCAAAAACAGTCAAGTTCACATCAAAAGGGCTTGCAAGCCGCATCGACAGCAACGGCGAAACTGAAATTGAAACAGCCACGCTCGACAGCTTCATCGGCAAAGACACGAAGATTGACTTTATCAAGATGGACATTGAAGGCGAAGAATCAGCCGTGCTTCGCGGTGCGGCACAGACCATAAAAAAAAGCCGCCCTGCGCTTGCAATATGTGTCTATCACAAGCCGGACGACTTCTGGAAAATTCCGGAGCAGGTGCTTTCAATAAGCGGCGGCTACAGCATTTATATGCGCCACTACTCCGAAGTTTCAGACGAAACTGTCATGTTTTTCGTGCCGCGCTAGTTTGTCAAAAGCTTCCGCGGACTGCTGATAGGGCTATAAGCTTCTTCTATCTGAAAGAATGAGATTGTCTCTTTAAGCGACATCGTCTGAGAAGAAAGCTCTTCTGCCATAGAGGCAAGCTCTTCAGAAGCAGACGCATTCTGCTGAATCACGTTGTCCATCTGAATAATGCCGCTGTTAATCTGCGCAACTTCAGAATTCTGGGCTTCGCATTCGCCGCCAATTTCTTTGATAAGACAGGCCGTGTCTTTTATGCCCTTTGTAATATCGATAATCTTTTGGTTTGCATTTTCTGCAACGGCAAGGCTCTTTGACGCAAGTTCCGTAATCTCTGCGGCGGCAGTCTGGCTTCTTTCGGCAAGCTTACGGACTTCGCCCGCAACAACGGCGAAACCGCGGCCAGATTCACCGGCACGCGCAGCCTCAATTGCGGCATTAAGCGCAAGCCTGTTTGTCTGAGAAGCGACAGAATCTATAAGCTTTACCTTAGTAGCAATTTCTTTCATCATGTCGTAAGTTTCCTGAACAGCCGCAGCGCCAGTATTTGCGTCTTCTGCAACAGTTTCAGAAATCTTTACAGCACCCTGTGTATTCTGTGCGGTTTTGCTTATGCTCGTCCCAATGGACTGAACTTGAGCAGACATCTGTTCGCTAGAAGCAGCCTGCTGGCTTGCGCCTGAAGAAATCGCCTGGCTTGATGCCGTAATCTGAGAGTTACCGTCGTTAATCTGATTGACCGAATTCGTGATTGTCTCAATCAAGTTTACGGTTGTGCTCTGCATGTCTTCAAGCGCAACAGCCATGCGCCCTATTTCATCTTTTCTGCCGAGCACAAGGTCAATCGCCGAGCGTTCGTCTTCGGTTTCAACATAATTGCCTTCAGACATGCGGCGCAAAATGCGTTCTACAATGTTCATCTTCTTGCCGATTGAATTGCCGACAAGCAGCGCGCTCACGCACGCAATAACGAGCATAACGGCGGCCACAATCAGAATGCCGAACGAAAGCTCTGCAAGCTTTTCTGAAAGCAGATTGTAGTTCTTTTCAGAGAACAAGAACCATTTTCTGCCTTCAATTGGAGTGAAACCGCAGAAATAGCGCTGGCCGTTTGTATCTGTGTAGACAATTGCATCTTTATTGCCTGCAAGCGCAGACGTATATAATGGAAGAACACTTGAATATTTTTTGTCAGACTGGGCGCGCTTATACGGATTCTCAGCATTTGTTACTTTGCCGAATTCCATTGCGCCGATATAAGTTCCGTTTTCATCAACAATCCATGTTTCGCCGTCTTCACCCGAAGACACTTCGGCGATGATGTCGCTTAGAAGGTTGCCTTTCATTACAACGAAAAGCACCTGAAAAACGGCTCCTGTTTCATCTTTTATAGGCGTAGAACAAATCATAATCCAAGACTGGTCTGATTTTGCGAGCATCGGTGTCGTAACGAAATTCTGACCATTGCATGAAGCCTTGAAATAATCGCGGTCAATAACTTTAGAAGAGGCGTTGTTCGTCATCTGGGTTATGCCGTTCATGTCCGCAATTCCGTAACGCAGCACGCCAGCTTCTGCAGCGGCGGCGGCATCATCTTTCAAAGACTCAATCTTTTCTTTTGCAGAAATATCACGGGACATAATGGCAGGACGTCTTGCGATAGATTCAAGCAAGGCAACCTGAGTAGAAAGCTTTGATTCAACAAGAGCAGCCATGTTCTGTGCATTTTCAGCTACACTAGTTCTGTAAACTGAAACTAATGACTGAGAAGCCTGATAGTTGACAACAAAGACTGTTCCAACAACAACAAGCAGCGCCGTTAGCGCACATAAAATTGCAATCTCATATTTCAATGATTTCATGCCTTTATTTTACTTCAAGATTTTTCGTCTGTAAATCTTTTCGTTTTAAAAAGGCCGATTTTGAAAAACGAATGAAAAGCACATCATTATTTTAAGATTAACCCGAAAAAATGTGTACGCTTACAGGAAAGCGCGTCAGCTCAATGCGGTGCAAGGTAATAGGAATTCGACTGCGCAAATTTTCTACGAAAATTTGCTTGCGATCCTCATCTCGCCGCCGCTTGCTTTCCTTTCAGCTACCACATTTTTTAGATTTGCACTTTCGTGTTCATGTGCACGATTACAATATCTATTCACTATACTTTTTTGAGTTGATAAACACTTATTAAAAACCACTTTTTGCAGAAAACTGAAACTTGTGGCATAATAATTTTATGACAGACATAAAGTGGCTTTTCTTTGATTTGGGCAAGGCAGGCTTTCGCAAAATATAAGAAAATCAACAACAAAAGCGCACAGCCTGATTATACCGTTGACAATTTAAATGAACTTTTGAAAATATTGTAGATTAATTTTCGATTTTCATAAAAAAATTTGTCATTGCCGTGCTAGACACGGCAATCTAATACCAAATATTATTGATTCTGCGGATCAAGATTGCCGGGTCACGCCCGGCAATGACGAAAGAACGAGGCTCAAAATGACCAAAGAAGTTGATTCAAGAGAAAGAGCAATCGTAAGGACAAGCATCATCGGCATTGCTGCCAATGTGCTGCTTGCGGTTTTTAAGGCGGCGATAGGCTTGATGAGCAACTCAATTGCCATTGTAATGGACGCCGTGAACAACATTTCAGATGCGGGCAGCTCATTGATAACGATAATCGGAACTAAGCTTGCCGGGCGAGAACCTGACAAGAAGCATCCTTTCGGCTATGGGCGCATTGAATATCTTAGCGCGATGATTATATCGCTCATCGTTTTATATGCAGGCATAACATCATTGACAGAATCAGTTAAAAAGATAATAACCCCAGAAACGCCTGATTATTCGACAGTTTCGCTGATTATCGTCGGCGCAGCTGTTGCCGTCAAGATTATTCTCGGAAGATATGTAAAAGCCGTCGGCAAGAAAGTAAATTCTTCTTCGCTAATCAATTCTGGCGAAGATGCAACACTTGATTCGATTATCTCTGCTTCTACATTGGTGGCGGCCGCGATATTTTTGATATTTGGCATTTCATTAGAAGCATGGCTCGGCGCGATTATCTCTCTTCTGATTATAAAAGCTGGCTTTGAAATGCTTAAAGAAACAGTTTCTCAGATTCTGGGCGAACGGAACGACCCGAATCTTGCGAAAAGCATCAAGGAAACTGTCACCAGCTATCCAGAAGTTCACGGCGCTTATGACCTTGTGCTTAACAACTACGGCCCGGAGTCATGGAACGGCTCGATTCATATAGAAGTGCCGGACACCTTTTCCGCAAATCAGCTTGACCAGCTGATAAGAAGCATACAGGAAAAGGTTTATCTGGAACACAATGTCATCTTGACCGCCATCGGCGTTTATTCCGTCAATACAAAAGACAAAGACATTATAGATGCGCAAAAGCATATCCGCGAAAAAGTATTTGCGCACCCGCACATTCTTCAGATGCACGGCTTTTATATGGATAAGGCGAACAAAACCATGCGCTTTGATATTGTAATCAGCTTTGACGCAAAAGACAGAAAAGCTGTGTATAAAGATATCTTGACCGAGATTCAGAACGAGTATCCTGATTATAAGCTGCAAATAGCGATGGACACAGATTTTGCAGAAAAATAGGCTTCACAGCTGAATAAACGGAAAAAGGCGGAAAACGATGAGCGAAGGCAAGCGGCTTCTTCTTTTGATTCACACATTTCTCTACGCGATAATCCTGATTTT
>CADBUT010000010.1 GCA_902797925.1 uncultured Spirochaetaceae bacterium | reverse complement strand
TTATTTGCTCTTCAAGAATGCTTATTCGCTCATCGTCCCAGATGACTTCTTGCATCGGGTAAATCAGCAACGTTTCAACTTCTGAATATGTGGCCTGGTCTTCCGGCGTGAACGTCTTAATGCGCTCAACTGAATCAAAATCAAAGTTGATGCGGTGCGCAAAAGTTTCGCCTGGCATATAAATATCAAGCACTTCGCCGCGCAGCGTAAACTCACCTTTTACGGTTACTTTCGGAACGCGCGTATATCCTTGCAGTATAAGCCTTTCCGCCAATGCTTGCGGGTCAAACTGGTCGCCTTTAGAGATTGAAAAGAGCATTTTCTGCATATACTGTTTCGGCGGAACAGGTGTCTGCGCCGCCCTCTGCGTTGCAATAAAAAAGCGCGGCACTGAATCTTTCTTGAAAGGCACGCCGTTTTGCGCCAATTTTGAAAGAAGCGCGGCACGTTCGCCAAAAACAAGCGAACCTTTTGAAGCCGGTCTGTAAGGTACAAGCCCCCACCACGGAAAAGACAAAATCTCTGCAGAAGGCTTTTCTTTGCCAGTCTTCGCGTCTTTTACAGGCGGAAACGCGCCCTGCAAGTCATTAATCAGTGTTTCTGCATCTTTTTCAGTCGGAACAATCAACAGAAAATCGCCGGCTTCTTTTAATGGCGGCTTATTTCCGTATTGCAGTATGCGCAAAAGTTCCACACGTCTGCTCTGCGCAAGCTCTGATATAAAAAAGCCCTGCATTCCGCCGCTGATTCCTTCAACATCAAAAGGAAATTTTCCTGTGCTTATAGCTTCAACGGCATTTTTCATGCCCGCCCAGCTGTGGATTTTGTTTTGTAAAGTTGACTGTAAGGTATTCATATTTTCATTCCGATAATAAAACGAAGGCGCGTGTGCATCCTAAACGATGAAGCGCAATGTAATTGTGCAACCAAGCGCCTCAGCAGGAGTATTGATGTGAAACGTACCTTTATTAGCATTATAGCTATTATTGCGCTCTTTGCCCAGACTGCAATGGCGCAGACACAGACGTCGGCATTAAACGGTGCAACAGTTTCAATTAAGTTTTACGACAAGACAATGTATTATCCGGGAAATTCGCCTGATAATCCAGTGTACGTAAAAGTTACAATTGCAAACACAAGTTCAGAAACAGTCCGTTTCAAGCTTGCCGATGACCGTATGTTCAGCCTTGATTTCACCGGATACACAGTGAAGAATTCACAGCTTGAACATACAAGCACATTCATTAGAAAAAGAAGCACAAATCAGACTGTATTCTTCAGAGAGATTGCGCTTGAAGCCGGCGAAGAATATTCTTTTGTTGAAAACTTAAAGGATTATCTTGTTATACCTGAACCGGCAATTTATTACGTTGAATTAAAATTCTACCCTGAACTTTACAGAACACAGCTTGCTTCTGTAAAAGAAAAGTCTTCTCATGCAGTCCCAAAAACTTTGGTAGCATACAAAAACGATTATGTAGTAACAAACAGACTTACACTTGAAATTAAGCCTTCTCCAAGTGCCGCAAGTGTTGTTGCACTGCCTTTGACAGCAGGAACTAAAGAAATCCTCAAACCTGAGCCAATTTCTCCGGACAAGGTTGTTGAGCAGACAATCATTGCACGTCAGAAGAGCCTCTGGGATCAGTATTTCCTCTATCTTGATGTAGAAGAACTTTATATTCAGGACGGAACACGCAAGCGCAAGTACAATGCTGAATCTGCCGACATGCGTGCTAGAATGCTTGAAAACTACAAGCTTGACTTAAGACAAGTACGCATTGACCGCGATATCGTTGCTATTCCAGTATCTTTTGAAATTGAAAAGACAATGTACAGCGCAACAGAAGGCACTGTAACTGTTAAAGAATGGTTCCAGAATGATACATTCAAAGAAATCAAGAGATACACTTATTATGTACGTCAGCGCGACGGCATCTGGCAGATTTATAACTACAGCGTTGAAAACTTAGGAACAGAATGAAAACATTGCTAATTACCGCCAGTAAAGATGAAACTGACAATTGCGCTCAGTATCTTGAAAGCATTGGAAGTGAAAACATAACTTATCGCTGGCCGGTAAAAGCCATGGACAACATCAGCGAGATTGACCCGCATGTGCTGGTCATCAACGCTGATGATTTTCCACGCCTTTGGAAGACTTTTGTTCAGTTTATAAGGGCTGACTCTAAGTTTGACAAAGTAATCATTTTTTTGGTTTCAGGAAGTGACCTTAGCGAAAAAGAACAGGAAAAGGCGCAGGTTTTGGGCATTAAGAAAGTTTTGCCGAGGAAGCTGACTGAAACCGACAAAAAAAACGTCTACAACATGCTTGTACAGGAAGACCTTGTAACAGAAAAGACTTCCATGCAGTTTGCTTTCAGACATCCAGCTGATTATCATATTGTAACCGGCAGAATTATGAGCATGTTCTCGTCGATAATTATTTTCAAGCCTGAACGCCGCTATCTGATTGACAACATCAAGCCGGGTACTGTCATAAAGTCCTGCACTTTAAAGATTGGTCACACAACGACAGAACCGCCGGTTAAGGTGCTTGCCAACAACGGCCTTGAGCTTGAACTTCAGATTCTATAAAAAAAGGTTTGCCTAAAAAAGACAAACCTTTTTTTATAGTGAATAGCATCGTCATTGTCGGGCGTGACCCGACAATCTCTATAAGCAAATTTACAGAAAGATTCCCGCGTCAAGCGCGGGATTGACAAGATATTCGGCATGACAATCTACATAGTTTCAGCCACCGTCATTTAAGCTTAATTTAAAAGCTCGGGGTGCTTACCCGTAAAGAACTCCTCTGCTTCACCAATTGACATATTCTCATAAAAATGCTTCTCAAGAGCCTGAATAAAATTTTCCAGTGTTTCAGGCATAAGCTGCTGATACCGTCTTAAAAAAAGCATCAGCGAGCGCAGTTCTTTTTCAGAAAAATCGTATTTAAAGTCTGCAGATACGTCTAAATCCATCATAGAAGCACATCCGTTCCTTCAGAAGCAGCCTGAATCTCGAATTTCGGTTTTCCAGATGAATCCGCATACCATCTTGCGATTTTCACCAAAGAATTGATTTTCTTGTCGTCGTAAGTCGGTTCGTGATGGAAAAGGTACAATCTCTTTATGTTGCATTCTTGCGCAAGCTCAACGCCGTGGCAGCATGTCGAATGACCCCAGTTCGGCTTGTCAAAAAGCTCGTCAACAGTGTACTGCGAATCAAGCACAAGCATATCTGAATCCATGAAGAATTTCTTATAAGCAGCTTTTTCTTCGCTTGAAGCCGCAGTAAGCTCAACGTCTGTTGCATAGACAAACTGCCTGCCGTTTTCAATAATCTTATAAGAATAAGACGCGCCCGGATGGAACATCTTTTTGCAGATTATTGTCGAATCGCCCACTTTTATTGGCTTTTCAGGCTCAAGCAAATGAAAATTCATATTTGGCGTGCAAGTTGAAAATTTAACAGGAAAATATGGCGGTTCCATCTGTGCAGAAAGAATATTCATCGTGTCAGGCCACGGACTGTAAATATGGAACGTGAAATTCTTGTTGTAGACAGGTCCGAAAAACGGAAAGCCCATAATATGATCCCAATGGAAATGCGAAAAAAACAAGTGGATAGTCTTTTCAGATTCTTCAAAGCCTCGGTACGACATTTCTCTAAGACCAGAACCTGCGTCAAGCACGAAAACATTGCCGTCGTCTGTATCAACTTCTACACAGGCAGTGTTGCCGCCCACAGTCGATGTAAGCCATTCTGGCAAATGCTGAATGAAGTTTTCTCTTGCATCTTCAGATACAAGATCTTCTGGCGTTATCCGCTGAACAATGGCTGTTATTTTGTTTCTTATCTGTGCATTTGTCAGCGGAGTCGGTAAAGAACCGCGGACACCCCAAAAATGAATACGCATATTAATTATTCTAGCTGAACATTTACAAAAGTTCAATCTTTTTTTATTGTATAACCTGTTGCACCGTTTTCTGCTCAAATTCGTGCCGTTTAATTGGTCTGTTTCTGCGGTAAGCGGCAGCTTTTTCTGTTATTTCTTCATATGAATGAAGTTCTCCGCTGTTCATTCCGGGGCAGTCTGCTGCGGCCTCATCCCAAGATTTTTTGTTTTCCACTATAAAATCCCAAAACGGATAAGTTGAACACTGGAGAGGTCTTGCCTTATAAGCTGCACAGCCGTTGTTCCAGAATATGCAGTCATTGTTTTTTGTCTCTTTAAGGCAGAGCACTTCGCTGCCGTCATAATATGGAACCCACCGGCAATATTTTTCGATAAATTCCCCTGCTTCAAGATTCATCCCGGCAAGAAACCTGTCAAGGTCTGTTCTGGAAATATAGACGAACCCAGGCTCGCCCCGGCAGCAATAAGAGCACATCTTACAGGTAAATTTCAGTCCCTCTTTATAAAATGAATCTTCTTTATCCATAGATTTTCCTTTAGAGCAAAAAAAAACTTGCAACCAAAAGCTGCAAGTTTACTGTGGGGAGAGAAGGATTCGGACCTTCGAAGGCATAGCCAACAGATTTACAGTCTGCCCCATTTGACCACTCTGGAACCTCCCCAGAAAGTCAGCCAACTTAGGGATTCGAACCCTAGACCCCGAGATTACAAATCACGTGCTCTGGCCAGCTGAGCTAAGTTGGCGTAACTGACTGTTAGAAGATACATTAATACAAAATAATTGTCAATAGCTTCGCAAAAAAAATTTTTGCTTTTTTGAGGGCTATGAGCTTTTTTTGGCCTCAGGTTGATCAGACCAACTACTCGCCGCGCTTTTTTTCTGAAACAGCTTTTAAAAACTATTGACTAAGTTTTGCATTTTTGGTATAAGTAAACATCGTTTATGCGGCAGTCATATAACGGCTCATTATCTCAGCCTTCCAAGCTGATGACGAGGGTTCGACTCCCTTCTGCCGCTCTTCAAAGCTCATCAAAATGATGAGCTTTTTTTATGCCCGAACCAGAAAGGATGCGCTTTGAAAGACAATATCTACATAATCATGAACAAGCCCTGCGGATATGTCTGCTCAAGCGTATCAGACAGACACAAGCCTGTTTACAGCCTTCTTTCAAAAGAATTACAGGATCTTGTAAGAAACGCACCGAGAGGCAGACGGCTTCATACAATCGGCAGACTAGACTGCGAAACTTCAGGGCTTTTGCTTTTCACAAATGACGGTCTTTTTTCGCATAAGATGGCAAGCCCCCAAAATAAAATCGAAAAAACATATATTGCATTGCTTAAAAGCGAAGTCAGCCCGCAGCTTCAGTCTAAATATATAAAAGAATTTGAAAAAGGAATCATGCTTCCACCAGAAAAAAAAGCGCCGCTTCAAAATGCATTACCTGCAAAAATTGAGTTTTTATCACCAAACGAATGCAAAGTCACCGTAACAGAAGGAAAATTTCACCTTATAAGGCGGATGTTCATGGCGCTTCAGAACGAAGTTGTGTCTTTAAAGCGTATTTCTTTTGGCTGTTATACTCTGCCAGAAGATTTGCCTGAAGGCTCATACACAGAGATTGACGCCGCATCTGTTCAGAAATAATCGTCAAAAATTATACTAGTCATAAAATGATATTTTTAG
>CADBUT010000009.1 GCA_902797925.1 uncultured Spirochaetaceae bacterium | reverse complement strand
TTTTAAGATACAGGAAATAACAGCTGCCGTAAGCCCTGCTTGAACAGACTGCTGCATGATTTCATCAAAGCCGATTAATGTTTCCGTAGAAATTCCAAAATCCTTAGGATCAAATTTTTCTTCTTTTGCCAACTGCGCTAATTTTTCAGAATCGGCTCTAGACAAAGGGATAGATTGTGTACCATCACTTGCCTTTATTCTATCTTGAAGATGGTCCAATGTTTCCTGATAACCAGCCACCAACTCAGGACGATTCATAGACTCTTTTTCAATTTTTCTCTTAAGAGCATCTATAGCTGCTTCCATCTGGTCTTTTGGAATGAGTCTGAACTGGCCATTATAAATTGAATCATACTTGTTTATATCTGATTCATTTATATTTCTTTCTTTCAAATAATCAGCAAAAGAAATTTCTTTTCCCCCAGACCTTCGTCTGTTTGCCATATCTTCATTATATCTCTGCCAATAAGTTTTAGCCTGCTCAAAAGCACTTTCTTTACCAGTCTGATAATACTTAAGGCTATAATCATTCCCAGCAGCAGCTACATCGACAGATCCAAAGTCTGTACTTTGTAAAACTTGTGCAGTATTATCTGACCCCTTTACAGCGGCATCAATATTAAAAGTATCTGCATGCCAGGTTTCAGCCATAAAACCTTTTAACTGTGCCACTCCCATATTTCTATGAGCATCAGACATTGCCTGTACATCCTTTTGAAGTTTATCGATTGCATCTGAAACTTTGCCTACATAGGCATTACCGACGAAAGCTCCGCCTCCGCCAGCAGCCTTTTGAAAAGTATCCCAACCAGAGGAAAAATTTAATTGATGCTTAGTCATATTTCATTATTCCTTTATATTAAGGAATTCTTTCAGCCCTTCATCAACAAATTTTTTAAGAAGAAGGTCATTAGCATATTTATTTAGCTTTGTTTTATCAATATCACCTTTTTTGAGAAAGGTTTCCGCTGTCACAGCTACTACAACAGGGGTAAGCAGTACACCTCCAACACCAACTGCAATTTTTCCAGCTGTAGGTAGGTCTTGAATTTTTTCCCCCACTTTTGATACGACTTCTGAAAGTTTGCCTTTAGTTTTTTTCTCTTTAGCATTGTTTTCATTTTCCCTCTTAATAGTTGCATTATACAAATCGGAAAACTTTTTAATATTCTCTTCATCAAAACCAAATTTTGGTTCAAGTCCTATAACAGCCTGTTTTCCCAACCATCCATAGTGCATATTAAACTCTGAATAATAATTCTTAAATGAAGGAGCATCACTTATATTTTGCCCAGTTTTTGTTTTTCCAAGGAAAACAAGATATTCTTCAGAAGACAATGTGGGTTTATTGTTGAGATACTGTTTTTCCGACCAAGGTGTTGTAGTAACAACTTCGAGTTGACTGATCATAGCATTGAGTTGGTCTGCCATTTTTGATGAATCTTTTTTTCCATCGTGAACGATAATAAATTTTTTCATTTTCTTTCTCCCATATATTATTTATTCTCGCTGAGGGTTTAATACCCCGATGCGCTACGGAGAAGTTGTTGATTTTAATCTCCGTAAATATAACTACACTTTGATATTATACACCGATATTTTCATATCTGTACAACTCTTTATTACGAAAATATCCTTTTGTCTATTTTCGTATTTTTTCTTAAATATTAAGGTATGCCAAAACCGCTGTTAGAAATCCTTGCAGAAAATGTAAAATACTACCGAGCCAAAACAGGTCTCAGCCAGCTAAACTTTGCTATGCGCATCAATATTTCTCCTTCTTATCTGAATGACATTGAATCTGGCAGACAGTATGCTTCTCTAAAAATGCTTGAACGTCTTGCAGCCGAATTCAATATTGAAACGTTTCAGCTTCTTATGCCAAAAGACATAATTCCAGAACAATCTGTCCTTACAGAATACGAAAATGAATTACGCACGCTGAAAGAACAGATTGACGAACTTTTTGACTGCCGCCTAAAAAAATAAGCTCTGCGCAGTTTTCAAGCTCAACTTAGTTTGATAAACCCTCTTCTGTTTCTGTTGTTTCTGTTGTTTCCTTGGCAGCTTCTGCTTCTCTCGCTTTCATTTTTTCGTACAATTTCATGCCCGCGACAATTTCTTCTGGTGATACGCCAGTTGAGCATGGGCGATAGCCAAAATGCTCTGCGGCAAGGGCTGCTCCGACAAGTGCTGCAATTCCTGCAAACATTCCTAAAAAGAATTTTTCCATAATGCGATTCCTCCTATAAAATCTGCATTTTGCTTTTTATAAGTTCATTCTATGGCAGGGGGCATGTCAAAGAATGTCATAGCTAAAAAAATTTCTTTGGTTTTTCAATCACATCCGTAATAAAATCATCTTGGTTGTGGCAATCAAAATAGAATACAAAAGCAGACAGACGGCAAAAAGCACGATTCTTTTTCTGTAGTGGCTTTCAAAAACTGCAACGATTTTTGGAGCATCTGGAATTTGATAATGTGCCGGTATGGCAGAATTCACAATTTTGATGCCGCTGAACAGCCATGCAATGTATTTGTATTCAGTGCAGATAAAATCTGAAATGCCTTTCGAGAAGTTTTTCTGCTTGCAAACTGAAACGGCAAGCTTTTTTGTCATTTGGCCGTATTCCTTCATATAAAGAATGAAGCGGATTAAGGCATAAATAAAAACCACGGCAAAAAGTGCAATTGCAACCCAGCGCGAGGCAGGCATTCCGAATGGCTTGAAAATCAATATCATGCAGCCTATTGCGTTTACACAAAATGTGATAACCGTGTTAATCAAGATTGAAGTAAACACAGCGGAAAGTTTTTCATCAATTTTTTGATAGCTTATTTCATAAAACTTGTTTTCGATTTTCCTTTCAATTTTTTCGATTTTTGGAAGCACATACTTAGAAAGTTTGTGCGCAACCGAAAGAATTACGCCCAAATCGTCTAAAAGGCCAAGCCCCGGAATTGCATCTGGAACAGCATCGATTGGAAGAACAAGGTACAAAAGTGCGCCGATTATGGCAACTTTGAAGCTTAAAGGAATTTCCGGCGACTTTGCCTTTTCCCAAAGGAAAAGCACTTTATCCCAGACTTTTGCTATTACGCCTTTTTTCATCGACGGAAGTTTTGCGCCCAAAACCTGAACATCATCCTCAGTCGCTTTTTCGCCAAGCTCATTTGCTTTTTGTTTTGCCTTCTTCATCATGATTGTATCCATAAGAATAGCCCTCCTGTATTTGCTTTAGCTCATTTTATAACAGGGGGTATGACAATCAGTGACATGGGCTGATATTTTTTAATCAACAAACTCGCCGCAGAGCGACAAGGTTGTTGATTTTAAAGCAAGGCTTTACTAGCATAAAAAATGCAGTTTCTGTATAATTTTATGCATGGAAACTATTAAGATTATTCAAGCCGAAGATTTAGAGGCTTCTTTTTTTACATCTGAACGGCTTTCGAGCACGGCAGAAACTAGCGATGTTTCAAGCAAAGTTGCTGCCATCATTGCCGATGTCCGCTCAAAAAAAGATTCTGCAGTTAAAGAATATTCTGCAAAATTTGACCGCGCAACACCAGACACTCTTGAAATTCCAAAAGCGGAACTTGAAGCTGCAAAGGAAGAACTTAAAGCGCAAAAGCCTGAACTTTACAAGGCTTTGTGCCGTTCACACGACCTTGCGCTCACATTCGCTTTAAGGCAGAAAGATTCATTCGACAATTTCGAGATGGAAATTGCGCCGGGCTTGTTCACCGGTCAAAAAACAATTCCGATAGAACGCGCCGGTGTTTACGTTCCGGCAGGGCGTTTTCCGCTGCTTTCAAGCGTTGTTATGTGCATAACACCGGCAAAAGCCGCCGGCTGCAAAGAGATTGTTCTCTGCACACCACCGCGCGAAAACCCGAAAAATGCAAAAGCGCCTTATGCAGACAAAGGCATTATGGCGGCGGCCGCAATTTGCGGGGCTGACAAAGTGTTTGCTTGCGGCGGCGCACAGGCGATTGCAGCCATGGCTTACGGTACAGAATCAATTCCGCCTTGCGATGTAATTGTAGGGCCGGGCAATAAATTTGTTGCAGAAGCCAAGCGCATGATTTACGGTCACTGCGGCATCGACATGATTGCAGGTCCGACTGAAGTGTTCATCATTGCCGACGACAGCGCAAACCCTGCATGGGTTGCAGCCGATATGCTTGCACAGGCAGAGCATGACGTTGACGCGCAGGCTGTGCTTGCCACGCCTTCAAAGGCACTTGCTCAAAAGGTTGCTGAAGAGCTTGAAAAGCAGCTTGCTGTCTTGCCGACAGAACAAACCGCAAGAGAAAGCCTTAAAAGACACGGCAAAATCATCATTACAAAAGATTTGACTCAGGCTTGCGAAATTGCCAATAAAAAAGCCCCGGAACATTTGGAGCTTGCGCTTGATGCCGGCAAAGAAAGAGATGCCCTTGTCGAGCAGGCTCACAATTACGGCTCGCTTTTCATTGGCCACGAATCAGCCGAAGTTTTGGGCGATTATGCGGCGGGTCTCAACCACACGCTACCGACTTCGATGGCAGCACGCTATACCGGCGGTCTTTCTGTGCGGCACTTCTTAAAGACTGTTACAACGCTTAGAACACAAGACCCGAAAGGTCAGGGCTATGCAGACTCTCTGGCTGCAGCTGCTGTTCTTGGTGACACAGAAGGTCTTGCCGGCCACGCACAGGCAGCCCGTATAAGGCAGTAATCACCTGCTCATAAAAGAGGGCTGAAATCTTTTGGTTTCAGCCCTTAAGTACAGCACGCTTTGATGTGCATATTTGACGATCTTCAGATTTCCGAACAGGTCTATTATGCTGTCTTTTTGCAATTCGGAATCTTATCCAATTCTTTTTCCAATTTTTCCTGCATCTCTCTTAAATCCAATTCGTTCTGTATATTAAGCCAGAATTTTGAAGTTGTTCCGAAATATTTTGAAAGCCGCAAAGCCATTTCTACGGAGATTTTTCTTTTATTGTGAACCAAATCTAAAATTGAACTTGTAGAGACGCCCAAATCTTTTGCAAGTCTATAGGGAGTTATTTCAAGAGGTTCTAAGAATTCTTCAACTAAAATATCTCCGATTTTCGGCAATTCAAATTTCTCGTCCATATCGAACCTCCTTAATGATAATCAACAATCTGAACTTCATAAGCTTCGTTATTTTGAAACTTAAACTGTATCCGCCACTGATTATTGATTCTTATCGAACAATAATCTTTTAAATTTCCTTGTAAATGCTCAAATTTATTGCCTGGCGGAATCTTTAAATCATCTTCTGATTCCGCAGAGTGTATTATAAGTAGTTTTGCAAAAGCTCTTTTATGAATATCCGGCGGAAACTTAGCTGATTTTTTCCCATTCCAAATCTTTTCAGTTTCGGAATTCCCGAATGTTTTTATCATGAGTTTAGTATATGTCGCACAGATATATCTGTCAAGAAGATATATCTGCTTTATTAACAGATCAGCCCAGACGGTTTAAGGCCTGTTCGGCTTCATGGAAAGAAGGTCTGAGAGCGAGCGCTTTTTTATATGCTTCTTTGGCTTTTTCAGGGTTTCCTGCCTTTTCTCTGGCTATACCCAAACGGTACCACCACAAAGCGATTGTAGGCTCTTTTTTTACAGCGTGAGAATATGCTATATCAGCATGATGGTTCTTGCCTTCAATGCGGTATATTTCACCCATAAAGAAATAAGCGGTTGCAGCCCGGTCTCCGTTAGGAAGAGCATCAACATAGCGTTCCAGATTGCGTAAAGATTCAGAATATCTGTCGAGGTAGAAATAAGTCTCGCCAAGATTTTCTATAATCCGGTATTCGTTGGGATTAATCTTCAAAGCTTTTACTGAGTTAGCAACGACTTCATCGTATCTCTTTAATCTGAACAATGCCCAGCACATTACAACATAAGATTCAATATTTTTGTCATTCAACAGAAGCTCATTTTTGCAGACGGAAACAGACTGCGAATAATAAGAATTCGCATTATCCATAAGACCAGCCTGCTCCATATTGCGGCCGTTACGGTAGAGTACAAGCGCATCTTGTGCAAAAGCAAAATTACTTAATGTGAATACTGCTAAAAATACAACAAAAAAAATCTTTTTCATGTAAGTAGCATATCACGAAGCAAAAGTGTAAACAAGCACTGAATCATATAAAAATCGTGTCTGATTTATACAGCCTGCGCACCGGCATAAGAACTGGCTTCCGTACCGGTAAATTTTACACAATATGTGGAAAACTATGCTAAAATATTCGCAGGAATCATAAATGAAAAGCAAAACTGAAATTGCGGAACAGCAGCAAAGCTTTATTGAAGGCTTGAAGCAGCAGACAATTGATTTTCTCTACACAATAGACAAAACCAAAATTGA
>CADBUT010000008.1 GCA_902797925.1 uncultured Spirochaetaceae bacterium | reverse complement strand
CTGTGACATCGGCGGCGGTACAACTGAAATTTCAGTTATTTCTTTGAGCGGCATGGTAGTTACAAGAGCCATCCGTCTTGGCGGCGACGAATTTGACGAAGCAATCATCAAATATGTAAGAAGCGTACACAACCTTGTAATCGGTCAGCAGACAGCTGAAAAGCTCAAGACTGAAATCGGTAACGCCGTTCCAGACAAGAACATTGAAAAGCGCGAGATTAAAGGTACAGATGCTATTACCGGTCTTCCTCGCCGCCTTGAGATAGACTCTGTTGAAGTACGCGAAGCTTTGAAAGACCCGATAACTCAAATTCTTGATGAAATAAAACTTACATTGTCTACAACTCCGCCGGAACTTGCTGCCGATATTGTTGAGCGCGGTATTGTTATGACCGGCGGCGGTTCTCTTTTAAAGGGCTTCCCGAAGCTTATTTCAAAAGAGACAGGCGTTCCTGTAATTCTTGCAGAAGCTCCTCTTGACTGTGTTGCAATCGGTGCAGGCAAGTCTTTTGAGCTTGAAAGAGAAATTTCTTCTGACCGCAGCATTTACGATATGCTGAACAACTAAAAATATGGCTCAGTCAAAAACAACTGCCTGGTTCAGTTTACCGGTTTTCCTTCTGGTTTTACTGGTTGTCATATCTGGAGTTATTCTCGCATTGCAGACTGGCGGCTTTATAGTCGATTTTAAAGAAACCGGTTTTTCCATTGCTTCAACCGCACAGCTTTCAGTACATTCTGTCGCGAATTCTATAGGCGGAACATTTACCGCAATTAGAGAGCTTTCAGATTTGCGCAAAGACTATGAAGCGCTGACTGAAAAGCTCAAGGATTATGAATATCTTCAAAGAAACAATGTTGAGATAAGACGCGAAAATGAGCGGCTGAGGGAGCAGCTCGGGCTTTCTGACTCGCTGAATAAAAAGAATTATCCTGCATATATTATTGGCAGAGACCCTCAGGCGCCGTATTCTGCAATTACAATAAGCAAAGGCAGTAAAGCCGGCATAAAGAAAAATATGCCTGTTATTGCTTTGCAGCGGGGCAATGTCGGTCTTGTCGGCAAAGTTATCGAAGTCGGTCATTATACTAGTCTTGTAATGCCTATTTATGACTATCAGTGCAATGTTTCAGCCAGAGTCCGTAGTACAAGAGATTTAGGCCTCATATCAGGAAATGGTTCGGAAAGTCAAAGTCTTTCATTAAGATACATCAATAAGAGAAGCCTTGATACATTGCAGATGGGTGATGTTGTTGTTACTTCCGGTGAAAACGGAAATTTTGAGCGTGATATTCCTATAGGTTCAATTTCTCTGATAAAAATTCTCGAATATGATTCATCTCTTGAAATTGAAGTAACGCCGATTATTGATTTTTCCCGTCTTGAATCTGTAATTGTCATGGACAGAGAGGAATTAAATGATTAAATCAAGTTTTTTTTCTTTTATTTTTTCTTTGAGCTTTTTGATTATTGAAACAGCGCTGCTTTCTAATATCAGTTTTCTGCCCGTTGTTCCGGATCTGGCATTGCTGATTCTTATATATGTTTCATTTTATAATGGTTCAATTTCCGGGGAGGTCAACGGCTTCTTGTCAGGAATGATCCTAGATTTTTTATCGGTTTCGCCGCTGGGTTTGAATTCATTGTTAAGGACTATCATCGGTTTTATAACCGGATGTTTCAAAGATTTTATCAATGTTGATACTGTATTTTTCCCGGCAATTCTTGCGGCAATCGCGACATTTGTAAAAGCTATGCTGTTATTTGTTGTGTCGTTTTTGTTCGGCGGAAAAATTGCTGTTTATCATTTATCAGAGTCTCTCTTCTGGATTGAGCTGTGTATGAATACAGTTCTGGCACCGTTGATGTTTGCTTTTTTGCGTTTATTTTCTTCATGGCTTTTGATTCAGCCAAAGAGCGCGTCGTATGCGAAAGAATGATTTTATCAATGCACCGGAAATATCTGAAACAAAAAATGCAAAGATTACTGTAATCGGCATAATCATTTTTCTAGTTTTAACTGTTTATTTATTTAAGTTATTTTCAATGCAGGTAGTTCAAGGTCAGAATTACCGTACACAGTCAAAAAAGATTTCAAGCACTGTAAAAGAAATTCCTGCCCAGCGCGGTGAGATTTACGATAGAAATTCCGATCAGGCTCTTGCTGTAAATATTGATTCATTTGCTGTTGATATAACTCTTGGTGAAATACCAGATGAAAAATACAATACGGTCCTGTCACGTCTTGCGTCTCAGCTGGAAGTAAGCAGAAGTTACATAGACAATAAAATCAAAGACGTTCCGCGCTATTCATTCAGGGCGGTTGAAGTTAAGTCAAATGTTTCATTTCAGACTATTACCATTATTGCGGAAAATCTTGTTGATTTGCCCGGTGTTTCATGGCGCACAAAGCCTGTCAGAAGCTATCTTGTTACTGGTTCTTTCTGCCATATTCTTGGTTATCTTGGAAAAATTACCAAAGACCAGCTTAATGTGCGCTATAACATGCATGATAATGACTCAAAGCGTATCTACAATGAAAATAGTATTATCGGACAGAGCGGCATAGAAAGCAGATACGATGAGATTCTTCAAGGTGAACCGGGAAGAGAGTCAAGAACTGTTGACGCAAAGGGCCGTTTTGTTTCAACTGCACCTGTCGTTATTCCGCCAAAAATGGGTAATAACCTTGTTTTGACTATAGACCGGTCAATTCAGGAACTTGCAGAAAAAGCTCTCGGTGAGCGTTATGGTTCAGCTGTTGTTTTAAAGCCGTCAACAGGTGAAATACTGGCTATGGCTTCTTATCCGTCTTATGATGCGAATGTAATTACTTCAGGTGAAAACACATCTGAAACGCGCAGAATTCTGAATGACCCAAGAAAACCGATGCTGAACCGCGCTGTTGAAGGAACTTATCCTCCGGCTTCAACTTTTAAAGTTATTATGTCTGCGGCAATGCTTCAGGAAGGCTCATTTGATCCGCTTAAAAAGGTAGAATGTAACGGTTTCATTGAAT
Organism: uncultured Spirochaetaceae bacterium; assembly: GCA_902797925.1. Classification (GTDB taxonomy): domain Bacteria; phylum Spirochaetota; class Spirochaetia; order Treponematales; family Treponemataceae; genus UBA1240. Next base: position 13,360 of record CADBUT010000008.1, on the reverse strand, counting down.
ATGGCAGCCGTGTTTTCAAATGCCATATCGGTATACCTGGTCACGGCAAGCTTGACTTGAAAAATGGTCTTGCCCAGTCATGCAACGTCTATTTCTGGACTATCGGACGTGAGGCTCTTGGAATTGAGCGTATTTCAAAATATGCAAGAATGTTCGGTTATGGTCAGGAAACTGAAATTGATTTGCCGTCACAGGCGAGAGGCTTGGTTCCTACACCGCAATGGAAAGAGCGTACTTTCCATGAAAAATGGCTTGGCGGTGATACTCTTAATGCTTCAATCGGACAGAGCTATACGCTTGTAACGCCTCTGCATGTAGCAAATATGATGGCAATGGTTGTAAACAAAGGCGTAATATACAAGCCGCATATTCTGAAAATTGCTTATGATCCTGCAACAAAAGAAATAACAAAGGAATTGAAACCTGAGATTCTTCATAAAGCTGATATTGATGCATCTGTTTGGGAAGAATTGCAGACAGACTTAAGATATACTGTAACAAACGGTTCTGCTCAGTGGCCGTTAAGAAACAAAGTCGTTCAGATAGCAGGAAAAACCGGTACTGCTGAAGTCGGTTTGAATAACCGCTGGCATTCATGGTTTGTTGCCTATGCGCCGTTTGATGCACCGCCTGAAGATGCAGTTGTTGTCTGTGTTTCTGTAGAAGCTACAAATGAATGGGAATGGTGGGCGCCGTATGCTTCCAATATTATTTTTCAGGGCATTTTTGCAAAACAGACTTATGAAGAAGCTATTGAAACATTAGGATTTTCTGCTATCAAAAAACCTGTGGGAAGACAAGAATGAAATTACGTGTATTCAGTTATTTAGATTATTTTCTCTTTTTTGCAGTATTGATATTAATTTTTATCGGAATCTTGTTTATTTATTCATCAGGTTTTGACCAGTACGGAATGATGCAGTCAAAAGAATATACTAGACAGATATTCTTTGCAATTACAGGGCTTATTCTGCTTATTGCAATGATTGTGATTGACTACCGCAAATTCAGACAATGGTCACCGTTCCTGTATCTGGGGCTGCTTTTGGTTCTTGTCTATACATTAGTGTTCGGAAAGAATGTAAAAGGCGCAAGAAGCTGGCTTGGTATCGGCGATTTTGGTGTTCAGCCTTCAGAATTCGGTAAAATCATTTTTATTCTTTATCTTGCAAGATACCTTGAAACATCTTCTAAGGTGGCGGAATTAAAACGCTTTATAAAGGGAATGTTCATAATGCTTATTCCGATCGGCTTAATTCTTCTGCAGCCTGATCTTGGATCTGCAAGTGTTTACATACCAATATTCCTTGTAATGTGCTATATGGCCGGTCTCCCCAAAAGATATATCTTTTATCTGCTCGGCATTGGATGTCTGACCGTTGTAATGGCAATTCTTCCTGTTTGGGAATTAAAGATTTATCAGCAGCAGATTCCTTTTCTCAAGATTTTCAGGGACTTCCGCCTGAGACTTTTGATTATAGGCTTTATGTCTGTTATAACGTTAATTTCCGTAGCCGGATATATCTTATTCAGAACAAAATATTTTTATTGGCTTGCTTATATTTTCAGTATTATAACCATATCACTCGGTGCTTCAGCTTTATGCGCTAAAGTTCTGAAAGAATATCAGGTTATGCGTCTGATTGTGTTCTTGAATCCTGAAGTTGATCCGCGTGGTTCAGGCTGGAATATTATTCAGTCTAAAATAGCCATCGGTTCGGGTAATTTGTTAGGTCAGGGTTTTCTTCAGGGAACACAGAGCCATTACCGGTTTTTGCCTGAACAGAGCACAGACTTTATTTTCAGCATTCTGTCTGAAGAGTGGGGCTTTGTAGGCTGTCTTTTTGTTTTTGCGCTTTTTGTGCTGATTTTTATCCGCGGTCTTATAATTGTAAGAAATACAACGAACGTTTATGGATATTATGTTTCTATTGGAATTGTATTCATGATCTTCTTTCACTTTATCATTAATGTCGGAATGGTTATGGGTGTAATGCCGATTACAGGTATTCCGCTTATGTTCTTGTCTTACGGCGGTTCGTCTTTATGGACGGCCATGACAGGAATCGGTCTGCTTATGGGTGTTAATTTGCGCCGTGAAGACTTTTATGATTCATACAGAGCCGAGAACTGATAAACTGACGGATGTAATTATGGCTAAACTATGGCTGTTGACCATTTTTGCAAAAAAAGCTATATTAACATAAACCCCTTGCCCAAACAAAGGGCCAAAAGTCCATAAGGAGTAAACATGAGAAAGTACGAATTAATGACAATCTTCCCTGTAGAGGAAGATCAATGTCAGGCTGGTCTTACAAACGTTCGCGCTGCATTAAATGAATTCGGCGCAGAAATCGAAAAAGAAGATTTCTTCGGAGAAAGAGATCTTACTTACGAAGTTAAAAAGAGAAACCGTGGTAAGTTCTATCTTTTCAACATCAAAGTAAATCCTGCAAAGGTCATTGATATTGACCACAAATTTAAGCTTGATCCAATCTTGATGAAATTTATGTTTGTTCGCATTGACGAATAGTGAATAACTGAAAGATTTTAATTGCGTTGAAGGAGTTTACAGCATGAATGATTTAAATCAGGTAATGATTATTGGAAGGCTGACACGTGATGCTGAAATGAAATATACAGCAGGCGGTTTTGCTATTGCAAGTTTTTCAATTGCTGTGAACCGTAAACGCAAAAATGGGGATCAGTGGGTTGATGAAGTAAGTTATTTCGATGTCAACTTGTTCGGTAAATCTGCTGAAAACCTCAATCAATATCTCATTAAGGGAAAGCAGGTCGGAATTCAAGGTGAATTACGCCAGGATCGTTGGGAACAGGACGGACAGAACAGAAGCAAAGTTATTATTGTTGCTACTAATGTTCAGTTGTTAGGCGGAAATTCTGGAGGAAGTACCGGAATGGCACAGCCATCCGGAGGGGGTTACAGCCAGAATCGCAGTCAGCAGTCTTATCAACAGCGGCCATCAAATGCACAGCCACAGCAGAATGACTATGATGCCGGGCAGTCTTATGGTGGCGATTCAGATTTTCCTGAAGAGATTCCTTTTTAAGAGAAGCTGAAAAGCTTTTCTGTCAAACTTTGAACAGGAGATTATAGTTATGTCAGATATTAAAAACAAAGACGTAGATCAGGTAACAGAAGCACAGTTGCAGGATGCAGGCCGTGAAGGCGAAGAACGTGGTGCCCGCGGCGGTAAAAACAAGGCTTTTTTCCGCAAAAAGGTTTGCCGTTTCTGTGCAAATAAAACACCAATCACATACAAAGATGTAGATGTATTGCGCCGCTTTACAACAGAGCGCGGAAAGATTCTTCCACGCCGCATTACAGGTACATGCGCAAAGCATCAGAGACGCCTTGCACTTGAAATTAAACGTGCACGCGCAATCTGCCTGCTGCCATTTGTCTGCGAGTAAACATCAGTCTATTGGTTATTCAATGGTTCTTTGAAAGCTTGTCTTTTGAAGAACCTAATTTTTTGTAAAAAAGACTTAAGCTGTACTCCGGCTTTGTCTTAAAAATATAGGAGCTTGAAATGAAAGTTATTCTTAATCAAGATGTAAAACACCTCGGTGAAGAAGGTGACGTAAAGAATGTAGCAAATGGTTATGCACGTAACTATTTGTTCCCACGCAATTTTGCTTTGCCATACAACGATGTAACAGTTGCTTATTTTGAAAGCCGCAAAGCTGAAATCGAAGCTAAGAAAGAGCAGAAACGCAAGGATTCTGCTTCATTGAAAGACAAACTTCAGTCAGAAGTTCTTACAATCATTATGCCTGCCGGTTCAAACGGTAAGCTTTATGGTGCTGTTACAAACCAGACTGTTGCTGAATATCTTCAGAAACAGGGTTATGACATTGAGCGCAAGCGTATTGAAATTCCTGGTTCTACAATTAAGAGCGTAGGTAAGTATTCTGCTGTAATCCGTTTGTACGAAACAACATCAGCTGAAATTTCCATCATCGTAAAAGGTCAGGAACAGGCTGAAAAAGAAGCTGCCGAAGCAGCAGCTGCAGCAGCCGCACCTGCTGCTGATAAGCCGGAAGAAACAAAGGCTGAATAATGGCACTCAAGGATAAAGTGCCTCCTTCAAATATTGAGGCCGAACAGGCAACATTAGGCGCTTTACTCCTTGACTGGGAAGCTGTCGGAACGGTAATAACTTATCTGCGTCCCGACAACTTCTACTCAATTCAAAATAAAAAAATTTTCGAAGCCATGCTTAAATTGTATAACAATAGCCAGCGTGGTGATTTAATAACATTAACAGAACAGCTTAGAAGTGATAATGAGCTTGAAAATGCCGGTGGACCCGGTTATATCACAGCTCTGACTGATACAGTTGCTACAAGTGCAAACGTTGAATATTATGCCAAAATAGTGCTTGAACAGTCTGTCCGGCGCGACCTCATAAAAGTATCAAATAAAATAATAGCTCAATCTTATGATGAAACAGTCGGAAGCAGAGCCGTCCTTGAAGACGCCCAGAAAATGATTTTTGAGCTTTCCGATTCAAATCAAACATCAAGTTATAAAGAAGCTGGACCTGTAGTTGTTTCAACCATTGAGATGATTGAAAAGCTGTATAACAATAAAAATGCATTCACAGGAATCCCGTCTGGTTTCAGAGACTTGGACACAATGACGAGCGGCTTTCAGGATTCTGAACTGATAATAATTGGTGCGCGTCCTTCAATGGGAAAAACTGCAATGGCTCTTTCTATGATTCAGAATATCGCCATAAAGGAAAAAATCCCGGCTGCTTTGTTTTCACTTGAAATGTCTGACAAGCAGATTATGCAGCGTCTTTTGGCGGCGCAGGGGAGAATACCGTCTCAGAAAATTCGAACTGGTCTTTTGACAATGCAGGAACTGCAAAGAATGCAGGATGCCGCCGGCATAATCTATGAATCACCGCTTTATATCGTAGACACGCCGAATATGAAGCTGCTTGATTTGCGCGCACTTGCAAGAAGAATGAAGATTCAGCGCGGCATAAAAATTATTTTTATTGACTATATTACTTTGATAACAAGTGAAAATACATCAATTCCAAGGCATGAGCAGATTGCTGAAATTTCACGTTCGCTTAAAAGTCTTGCGCGTGAACTGAATATACCTGTTGTAGCCCTGTCACAGGTAAGACGTGACGCTGAAGGTCAGGAACCGACACTTGCGGATTTGCGTGAATCAGGCTCAATAGAACAGGATGCAGACGTTGTAATGTTCATTCACCGTGAAAGACAGAAAAAGCAGAATGAAGAAGACCCTTCACAAAAGACACTGGGAATGCCCACAAAGCTTATAGTTGCAAAGCAGCGTAACGGTCCTATCGGTGATGTAGAGCTTGTTTTCTTGCCGCAATTCACAAGATTTGAAACAGCTGAAAAAGAAATGTGACCGCGAAGCGTTTCAGTATAGATTAATTGTCAACTGTAATGACAATCTTAATGGAATACAACGCCGAAGCTATGAGCGTTGTTAGCGGAATACCGCACAGGATACCGATTGAGCCGGTCAGAGCCTGCATAATCTCAAAAGCTATAATCTGATTATTGAGAAGCCCCAAAAATGACGAATTATACGCAATTAAGACAAGAATAAACGAGAGTGAGCTGCCTGTGTAGGCAAGAATCAGTGTGTTTGCCATTGTTCCCATCATGTCTCGGCCAATTGCAAAGCCAGATTTTACAAGCTGCTTGAATGAAATGTCCTTAACTGAAGTTGAAAGCTCGTATAGTGCCGAAGCGAGTGACATTGAAACGTCCATTACTGCACCGACAGCGCCTATAATAATAGCTGAAAAAAGCACAGCAACCAGGTCTTTCTGTCCGCCGGGCAGAAGCGCCTCCAAATAGAGCGAGTCGTTGTTCAGATAGCCGTTGATGTGCATTGCGTTTTTCATTATTACCGAGAGAAGAGCCGCGATAAGCACGCCTCCAAAACAGCCGGTGATTGATGCTATGCTTTTTTTATTGAAGCCGTTTACTATTATTACGGTCATCACAATAATGAAAAGGCAGACTGAAATGCTTGTGACATAAAGGTTTGCACCATAAAAAATAGACGGAATGAACCAGCAGAAAATTGAAGCGCATGTAAATACAAGCGAAATCAATGTGTTCATGCCTTTTAAGCCGCCAAAAACCAAAAGAAGAATTACAAAAACAAAAAGCAGCACCGTCATTGAGGTAAATCTGTAAAATTCTTCAAAGACAAAAACTGGATTTTCAAAGATTTCCTGATTGGGCGTGTTATCTGATAGAGAAGGAGCGGTATTTTCATCTAGCTGAAGAATGATCACACTGTCGCCTTTTTTTACGGCATCGCTTTTTAGTGCAATAAAGTCGTCCTGCATTTGTACGGCTTTAACAGTTCTGTGCTTGAATTCTCCGTCATAAAGCTTTACGTTGAAAAGAATTGCTGTTTTCTTTAAGCCGTTTCCGTTCTCATAATATTCTGTAGATGTGTCAACAATATCTATGACTTTTCCCCTGTAAGAAGCCCAGCCGTTTTTTTCTGCAGCCAGTGTGTTTTTTAAAGGAGGGTATCTGAGCGAAACAAAAAACAGAATGGCGGCAGAAATAATAACTGTTAGAATATGTGGAACGGAAACTTTCATGCTAATTCTGCGTTATATCAATAAGCTGATTGTCAAACGAAAGGGCGACATTTCCAATTTGGGTAAAATCAGAATCGTTCTCATAAACGAATAATGTGCCTTTTGAGTTTAGGATATAAAGCTTGTTGTCAAATACTGCAACTTTTGCAGCACCGCCTGAAGTGAGCCGTCTTCTCTGCGAAGTATTTGAAAGATTTATTGAGACAAGCTGATTTTTTGAAAAGTCTGTGAACAGTGTTCCGTCAACAATCTGCATAAACGAAGAAGTTGATTCGCCTTTTTCAGTCCAAAGAATCTTGTAGTCGCGCTGTTCAGGTCTGAATGTAAAAATTGAGCATGAAGGGACGTTATTGTTTTCAGTGTACATCTGCCCAAAAATCATGCCGTTTGCTGTGTCAAAGCTGTAAACAGCGTTTGCCTTAATGTTGAGGCTGACTGTTTCGCCGGTTTTTGTATCGATAAGTAGAAATGGCACTTTTGGGTTTGTCGCACTGGATTTCCCGACATAAATCTCTGTACCGTTAATTAACGCTGCATCAAGATAACCTGTACCAGTGTATTTGTTTATTACAGTGTTTGTTACTGCATCAATAAGCGTAACAGCTGAATTGCCTTCAAGCAGCAGAATCTTATCGCCGTAAGTCTTTAAAAACTGAATCGAATAGCTTGGTGTGTAAACAAAAGCAGGTTTGTCTGTAGGTTCTGTAAAATTAAAGGCATAAATCGATTTTCTTGTATTTTTATTCCACAAATAAAGATTGTCATCTGTGGCAGAAATATTGGTAAAGCCTGAATTCTGTAAAACCGGCTCTGTTGTGCAGCCGTCATCAAGCACGTGTAGAATTTCTGACTCAGTAAGAATAAATGCGTTTCCGTCTGGAGTAGTGCAGATATCTTTTATGATTGCATATGTCGGTGTGGTCAGCGGCTCTAATTGACTGACTGCATAGCTTTCGGTTTTATTCAGCTTGTAGATATCGCCTGAAGAAGTTCCAATATAATATCCGCCGGCTGTCTTTACAATTGATTTTGGTTCATCTGTATAGGAAAAAGCCTGTTCGCGTGTGGCATTTCCTTTTGGTGCAACAGAATAAATTGTAGAAAGCTTTGAATCGTTCTGGGCATAGTAAAGCGCCGCATCTGAATCAACTGTACAGAAAATAGGGTCGTAGGCATAGGCTGTTGTTTCAGTCTTGCCAGTTGTAGCCGCAATTGTGTAGATTTTGTTGTCTTTGTAGCCTGCAAAGCTTACATTGTTGTTAAAAAGCACTGGCTGTTCAAGATTCGGTTCAACTGCAAAGCGGCCTTTTTCTGTGCCTTTTTTCAAGTCATAATAACTTAGCAAGCCTGTCGGAGAATAAACTACAAGCGTTGATTCTGTGCCGCTTGTCTTAGCCATTGTAACTGCGCCTGTTGAAGCCGTAAGAAGGTTGCGCGGCATTCCGTTTTCTGACAAAAAGAAGTTGACACCTTTGAGCGAAGTTGTTCCTACAATGAGATATGTACCCTGTGCAGAAAAAGCGATGCATGTTACAGAATCTTTGAAAGTTTTTGTATATTTCTTGTTTTTATATGTCCAGTCTATAACCGTAACCCTGAAAATTTCTGTGTTATCTGTCTCATAAACTGCTATTTCGTTTTTCTGCGGGTTGAGCGCAATTGCGCGGATCGGCAGGTTTGAGCACTGAAAGTGGTCGCCTGTTCCTGTAGCATTGTTCCAGGCTATAACCATTCCGTCTTCACCGCATGAAAAAACTGTGTCAGAAGCTTCTCTATAAGCAAGTGCAGTAACAGTAGAGAAGTGAGGCTGTGTTGAATAATTTTGCGAAAAAACAGCGGCAAGGCAGATTAAAAAGCCTGCTGTCATAAAAGTTTTCTTAAAAGAATTGTTAAAAGCAGTAAGTTGTTTCATATTAATTGAATCCTTTAATTGCTATTTTGTTACACATTTTAGAGAAAATATAGAAAATTTATTTTGCAAAAAATGCTTTAACAGCTTTAAAAACATAGTTAAAGTCGCTTGTAAGTGCCACAACAAACAATAGCCCGATAATAAAAATGCCTATATACTGAACTCTCTGCATTGTTTTTGGTGAAACGCCTTTGCCCCGGATAATCTCGATAATAGCAAACAAAATGATTCCGCCGTCAAGAATCGGAATTGGCAGCAGGTTCATTATAAAAAGCGAAACACTGATAAGCGCGAGAAAATTCAGCATTGTAACAAGACCTTCTGTAAAACCTGCTGCAAAACCCGTTTTTGCTGTCTCACCGAGCATTACAGTAATTCTTATAGGTCCTGCAACAGCCTGTGTTACGTCGATGCCCTTAAAGAACCATGTAATTGTCTTTAAAGTAAGCGCGATAAGCTCACCGGTCTGCTTAAAGCCTTCCGCAATGCCGCCAAAGAACGAATCTGCCTTTTCTGTAACTGCAACGTAATCAAATTCTATGCCAAGGTTGTAGCTTCCGTCTTTTGTCTTTTCAAGCGGAATCTCAATGTCTACAATCTGGTCTTGCCGCTGAACTTTAAGTTTTGCAACGGAAGCATCTTCAAAAGTTTTTACAAGTTCCATAACATGGTGAACTTCAACACCGTTAGATTCTATAATAAGGTCAAATGGCTTGAGGCCTGCTTTACCGGCTGGGGAATTTTCTTCGATATGCTTGATTTTCGGTGTAACCCAGTTTATTACGCCGATTTTGCCGCTTGCAGAAGCCTTGTCCATTGCAATAAAAACTGGAATTTTCAAAAGCCCGCCATTTCTGATTATTCCGAAATCAAGTGTTTCATCCGGATGCAGGGCCACAGCTGTCTGAAGGTCTGCGAAAGTTTTTATTTCATCTTTTCCAATTGAATAAATGTAGTCGCCTGTCAGAAGACCTGCTTCTTTCGCGGTGCTTGTCATTTCAGGATAAACATCTGTTGCAAGAATAATTACCGGATCTGTGGAGTAATAAGTCTTTCCTGCAAAAGCAATTATGATAAACGCAAAAACCGTAAAGACAATGTTTGCAAAAGGCCCTGCAAAGGCAATAATGAGCCGCTTGAAAGGATTCTCAAAAAATGAACGCGGTTCTGGATGTATGCGGTCAAGATCAGCTTCAATTGCCTTTTGAAAATCAGATTCGCCTTTTATACCGCAGTAGCCGCCTACAGGCAGAAGCGAGAGCCGGAATTCTGTCGAGCCAATCTGCTTACGCGCAAGAACAGGCCCCATGCCGACAGAAAAACTCTCAACGTCTATATTCAAAAGCTTTGCCGCGATAAAATGGCCGAATTCGTGGACAACTACAATGATGCATAAGCCGAGAAGCCCCCAGACAATTATCATAATGCCCCCCATTTTGAAAGGACTTCTTTTGCAGCAGATCGTGCTTTTTTGTCTGCTTCAAAGACTTCGTCAAAATCTGACGGCTCTCCAGTCCAGTCTCTGGCAAGCACTTCTTCTGTCAGATTAGGAATATCAAGAAACTTTATCTGTGTCTGTATAAAAGCAGCTACCGCAACTTCGTTTGCAGCATTATAGGCAATTGTGTACTGCCCCGATTTTTTAGCCGCTTCAAAAGCAAGAGGCAGCATTCTAAAATCGTCTGTCCGCGGTTTCTGAAAAGTCATTTCAACATTGTCTGCCAAGTCAAAAAGCTTCAATTTGTTAGGCTGAAATTCCGGCCAGAAAAAAGCCTGAAGAATAGGGTGTTTCATGTCCGGTTCTGAAATCTGCGCATAAAGGACGCCGTCTTTTGTGCGTATCAACGAATGTACAAGGCTCTGCGGATGAACTACTACATGCACCTTTTCAGCCGGAACATCAAAAAGACGGCATGCTTCAATTACTTCAAGACCCTTGTTTGCAAGAGTGGCTGAGTCTATTGTTATTTTCTGCCCCATGTTCCATGTAGGGTGTTTCAAAGTGTCGGCAAGTGTGACTGTTTCAAGCTTTTCTTTCGGAGTATTTCTGAATGGTCCGCCAGAAGCAGTTAAAACAATTGAATCAAGCGCATCCTTTCCGTATTTTTGTGTAAGGCTGAAAACTGCTGAATGTTCAGAGTCTACAGGAAGTATACGCGCATTATTTTTGGCGGCAAGCTTTCTTATTAAAAGCCCTGCCATTACGATTGTCTCTTTGTTTGCAAGCGCAAGGTCTTTGTGATTTTCAAGTGCCGTAATTGAAGGCACTAAGCCGGCCGCGCCTGCAATTCCATTAAGGATAATGTCGCAGTCTGTAGACTTTATAAGCTCTTTAAGCCCGTCTGAGCCGTAAAAAGAAACGCTGTCAATGTGCTGTGTGCTTTCAGATGTAAGACACAAATTCTTGCAGTTGAATTCTCCGGCAGCTTGCAGAAGTGCGTCTGCATTTTTGTGTGCACTCATACCTGCAAGACAAAACTTGTCAGGGTGCTGCCTGATAATATCAAGACCGCTTTTTCCTATTGAACCGGTGGCTCCTAAAATGAGTATTTTTTTCATAATTAAGACAAGTTAAACAAAAACTGAATTGTAATATAAAAAACAGGGGCTGCAAACACAATTGAATCGATAGAATCTAAAATGCCGCCGCGCCCGGGAATAATGTTACCGGAATCTTTAATTCGGGCGGAACGCTTCATTACAGATTCTGCCAAATCACCAAGAATAGCAGCAAAAGCTGTTATAAAACCAAGAAGAATAACTTTTGAGATTGAATCAAAAACAGGAAAAACATAATGCGCAATAATTCCGATGGCGATAGAGCCGGCAAAACCGCCGATAAAGCCCATTACGCTTTTATTGGGGCTTACTTTGATTAGCCCTCTGTTGTTTTTGCCCATTGTAACGCCGAATAGCCATGCGACTGAATCGCACATAAAAACCATAAGCAGAAAAACAATAATGATTTCGCGTGAATAATGCCAGACAGTCATTCTCTGAATAAATGTAAAGAAAAAAGATGAATAGAGAATTGTAAAAGAAGATGTGACAATTCTTGTCAAAGACGCAGCAAACTGTTCTTCGCCGGCTTTTTTTGAAAAAATCTCAAAAATCAATATAAATGAAAGTGCAAAAACAAAAGAAAATGTGGCATATTCCATTGTATAGTTAAAAGTTGTACATAAGGTTGCTGTTGCAGAAACAAAAAAAGAAAGAAACAGTACAAATGGTTTAGGCTGAACAGAAAGATTCTGCTTAAAAAGTACCTGCATTTCGTTTGCTGCAATTACGGCTGCCGCAATTACAACAATGTTGAGCAATAAATGGTTCTGCCATTTGCCAAACCAGACAAGTGCAACACAAATAGGAATTGCAATTATAAATGTCAGCAGACGTTGCATTACTTTACTCATTTGACACCACCAAATCTTCTGTTTCTATGTTGATAATCAGCTATTGTTGCTAAGAATTCTTCTTTGGAATAATCTGGCCAGAGTGTGTCTGAAAATGCAAGCTCTGCATAAGCGGCGTGCCATAAAAGAAAGTTGCTCAATCTCTTTTCTCCGCCAGTTCTTATAAGCAAATCTACTGGCGGAAGGTCTGGTATATCAAAAGATTTTTCTAAAACAGATTCATCAACTTTTGCCGGCAGACTGTCTGATGAGAGAATTTTATTTACGCCGCGGACTATTTCGTCTCTGCCGCCGTAGTTAATGGCAAGCACTACGGTTGTACCTCTTTTTGGGGCAGTTTTTTCCATGGCGTCTTTCAGTTCTTTCTGAACATCTTCTGGAAGCCCTGCCATGTCTCCCAAATGGAGCAGACGGATATCATCTTTGAGATAACGCTCAACTTCTGCATGCAGGTGGCTTGTAATAAGCCCCATAAGGAAACCGACTTCTTCTTTTGTACGTTTCCAGTTTTCTGTTGAGAACGTGTACAATGTAACGTATTTTACGCCAAGTTCAGCGGCTGCCGTCAAAATGCGGCGGGCGCTTTCAAGTCCTTCCTTGTGACCAAAAGAACGTGCAAGATTCCGTTTTTGAGCCCAGCGTCCATTCCCGTCCATGATGATTCCGATATGAACGGGAATGTTTTCTTTGTCTAAGGTTGACTCTGCCATTAGCCTTCCATTATCTCTTTTTCTTTATCTTCAAATATTTTATTAATTTCTGAAATGAATTTGTCTGTTGTTTTCTGAAGTGAATCTTCTGTTGTCTTCAATTCATCTTCTGTGATTGAACCGTCTTTCTGCTGCTTTTTAAGCTCATCGTTGCCGTCGCGGCGGATGTTGCGGATTGCAACGCGGCTGTTTTCAGCGATTGTCTTCGCCTGCTTTACAAGCTCTTTGCGGCGGTCTGCAGTTAACGGCGGAATTGCAATGCGGATAACCTTGCCGTCGTTAGAAGGGTTCAAACCAAGTTCTGAACGCTGAATGGCTTTTTCAATTTCACCTATAAGAGATTTATCCCAAGGAGTAATAACAACCATGCGTGCTTCAGGAATTGCAATATTTGCTACCTGCGAAAGCGGTGTTTTATCTCCGTAATAGTCAACACGAACTTTATCAAAAAGAGCAGCCGATGCGCGGCCTGTGCGGATTGTATTGAATTCATCTTTAAGCGCATTGATTGTCTTTTCCATGCGCTTTACGCTTGCTTCGTTAATTTCAGACATAATTAATTCCTTAAAAGGCGGAAATTAGGCGCACACTGATTAAAACGGTGCGTACGATCATATTATACCATAGTTTTGTTAAATACGCAAAAAAAAGCGGAATAGGGCTGCCGTATGACAGCCCTAT
>CADBUT010000007.1 GCA_902797925.1 uncultured Spirochaetaceae bacterium | reverse complement strand
AATTTCATTTTTTGCAGGATTGATAAAGCATGTTTTCGGTATTGTCAGCGAAATAGGGCGTGTTTCTAATACAGGCTTTATTGTTCTGTCTACTGAAATCACTGAAAAACGCCTGCAGCAGATGCTTCTTGTTTTTCAGAATATTCTGAATTCTAATAATAAGTATGATAAGTCAATGACTGTTCTGACGGGTACTGCTTTCAGCTATGAGATGAAAGACTCTGACTGTCATGCGCTTTATTCTCTGGCTTTGCAGCGCCGTTCTGTCTTAGGATCTGAAAAACACTCGAAAAAATAAGCTTTAAAATCCGCGGGTTTTGAAAAAACATTGTCGGCAGTTTGATTTAAAAAATAACAAACTTTTTACAAATAAGCCGATTTTTAGTTTGCTTTTTTGTAAATTAAGGCTTAGAATCAAATATATTGTTTCATCAAATCAGTGTGCTTGCAAAACGTTGCTGTTTGTAGTGGTGCATTAGATTTTTGAATACGTAAATCTTTTATTAATTGAGGGGTTCTATGGACGTTCAATTACAAGAGCTGATTGATAAAATTAAAAAAGATGGCGTTGGAGCCGCTGAAGCGTCTGCTCAAGCCATTATTGCTGATGCTGAGAAACGTGCGGAAGCAATTGTAGCTGAAGCTGAAAGAAAAGCTTCTGAAAGTGAGAAGAAAGCAAAAGCTGAAGCGGAACGTCTTGAAAAAGCCAGCATTGATGCAATCAAGCAGGCTGCTCGCAATACAATCTTGTCATTCCGTGACGGAATAAACGCAGAGCTTTCTGCTTTGGTTCAGTCTGAAACAGCAAAAGCTTATGACGACAAGCTGTTGAAGACACTTATCCCTGAAGTTGTTAAGGAATGGGTGAAGAACCCTGAAGCTTCTTCTATTAGCGTTCTGCTTTCTGAAAAAGACACGGCAGCGCTTTCAAGCAGCCTTACTGCCGCTCTCAAGGGCGAAATTGCAAAAGGTCTTGAAATCAAGGCAGATTCATCTCTTGATGCAGGTTTCAGAATTTCTACAAAAGATGGTGCGGCATTCTACGATTTCTCTGCTGAATCAGTTGCTGCGCTCTTCTCGGCATATCTTAATCCGAAGACAGCTCAGATTATGAAAGATGCTGCTGGAGGAATACAATAAGTGTCGAATTACTACTATCTTGTAGCACAGCTTCCGGCTGTTGTCTTTTCTAGCGATAGTACAGCATCTCTTCCGATAACTTTTGATTATTTCAAAGGTTTGTGCGCCAGTTTTCTTGAAGGCAGCGTTCTTGAGCAGATTAACTCATTGTCTCTTGAACCGCCGAGAGAGCCTGTCGATACAGGCTCATGCTTCTTGAACAGCTGGTACGGCTGGGAACGTTCTCTCCGTCTTGCGCTTGCACAGCAGCGTGCCGCAAAGATGCAGAAGAACTTTGACAGCACGGATGCGGCTACTGTAACACAAGACATTCAGCAGCTTGCAAGGACAGCATGTGCTTTTGATAGCCCGCTTGAAGCTGAACAGTTCTTAAACAAGGAACGGCTGAAAATGATTGATGAATTTGCACCAATCGATGCATTCTGTGCTGATGCCGTCTTTGCTTACGGAGTGAAGCTGCTGCTCGCGGCGCGCATTCAGAAATTTGACGAGAATGCGGGAATGGAATCTTACCGCATTATATACGACCAGATACTTGGAGAATCAAAATGACGGATACAAAAGGAAAAGTAGCTGCAGTCAATGGAAACATGATCAGCGTTGAGTTTGACGGCGATGTTTCTTTGAACGAAGTAGGCTACGTAAAGGTTGGCGAGAAAAGCTTAAAGAGCGAAGTTATCCGTATTCGTGGAAATCAAGCTCAATTGCAGGTCTTTGAAATGACCAAAGGCATCAAAACCGGTGACGAAGTTGTCTTTACCGGCAACATGCTTTCCGTTACTTTAGGCCCGGGCCTTTTGGGTCAGGTCTTCGACGGTTTGCAGAATCCGCTTCCGCAGCTTGCTGAAAAGGCCGGCTACTTCTTGGAACGCGGCATTTATCTTGATGCTCTCGATAAAACTAAGAAATGGGATTTTACTCCTATAGCTAAAGCCGGCGACACTGTTAAGCGCGGCGATTATCTCGGCGAAGTTCCTGAAGGAAACTTCAAGCACAAGATAATGGTTCCTTTCAATTTTTATGGAACTTACAAAGTTGATTCAATCAAATCTTTCGGAAGTTACACTAACACAGAAGTCATCGCAGTGCTTTCAGACGAAAAGGGCAAGAAGCATGATGTTACGATGACTTTCCAGTGGCCGGTTAAGCGTGCTGTTGACTGCTACGCAGAGCGCCTCAAGCCAGAAGATACAATGGTCTGCCAGATCCGCCTTGTTGATACGTTCTTCCCTGTTGCAAAGGGCGGTACATATTGTGTTCCTGGCCCGTTCGGTGCAGGCAAGACTGTTCTTCAGCACACAACGAGCCGCAACGCAGACGTTGACATCGTAATCGTTGCAGCGTGCGGTGAGCGCGCCGGTGAAGTTGTTGAAATCTTGAAAGAATTCCCTGAACTTATCGACCCGCGTACCGGCCGTTCTTTGATTGAGCGAACTGTAATTATTTGTAATACATCATCAATGCCTGTTGCGGCGCGCGAAGCTTCGGTTTATACGGCCGTTACTTTGGCTGAATATTACAGACAGATGGGGCTTCATGTTCTGCTTCTTGCAGACTCAACTTCGCGCTGGGCACAGGCTTTGCGTGAAATGTCTGGCCGCTTGGAAGAGATTCCTGGTGAAGAAGCTTTCCCGGCTTATCTTGAATCTTACATTGCAGCGTTCTATGAACGTGCAGGCATTGTGCGCCTTTCTTCTGGCGAAATCGGTTCTGTTACAATCGGCGGTACAGTTTCACCGGCGGGCGGTAACTTTGAAGAGCCTGTTACGCAGGCAACGCTTAAAGTTGTCGGCGCTTTCCACGGTCTTAGCCGTGAACGTTCTGACGCACGTAAGTATCCGGCGATTGACCCGCTTGAGTCTTGGTCAAAATACAAGAGCGTTATCCGCGAAGACTGGGTTGGTTTTGCCCGCTCAATCTTGAAGAAAGGCACGGAAGTTGCACAGATGATGAAGGTTGTCGGCGAAGAAGGTACTTCTCTTGAAGACTTCATCCTTTATTTGAAGTCTGACTTCCTTGATGCCGTATACTTCCAGCAGAACTCATTCGACGATGTTGACGGTGCGGTAAGCGTTGAAAGACAAACTTACGTATTCCATTACTTGCTCAAGATTCTCGGTTCAGATTTCGATTTGAGCGACAAGGGTGATGCACGTACATTCTTCAACCAGTTCAGACAGAAATTCATCGACTGGAACTATTCGGTATGGCAGTCTGAACCTTTCAAGAATATCGAAAAGGAACTTGATGAAATCTATTCATCAAAATCTGGCAAAATAGAAGCAAGTGCAGCAGCTATGCTGAAGGACGGTGAATGATGAATAAAGTTTACAGCAAAATTGAATCAATCAACGGAAGCGTTATTACCGTTCGGGCTGATGATGTCAAATACGGCGAACTTGCAGAAATAACCACCAGCTTCGGCACTTCGCTTGCTGAAGTAAACCGCATTAACGGCAATCTTGTTTCACTTCAAGTTTTTGCCGGCGGCCGCGGTGTTTCAACCGGCGACCAGGTGCGCTTTCTCGGTCACGAGATGCAGGTAAGCTTTTCAGAGAATCTTCTCGGCCGCATCTTCAACGGTTCTGGTGACCCGCGCGACAAGGGCCCGGCTCTTAAAGACAATCTTGTAGCAATCGGCGGTCCTTCTGTAAACCCGTCAAAGCGTATCGTTGCTAAGCGCATGATCCGTACCGGTATTCCGATGATTGATATGTTCAATACATTGGTCGTAAGCCAGAAGCTTCCGATTTTCTCTATTTCGGGCGAACCTTACAACCAGCTGCTTGCGCGTATCGCTATGCAGGCCGAAGTTGACGTAATCATTTTGGGCGGCATGGGCTTGAAATATGACGATTACCTCTATTTCAAGAATACGCTTGAAGAGGGCGGCGCATTGAGCCGCACAGTAATGTTTGTTCATACTGCTGCAGACCCGACTGTTGAATGTCTTATGGTTCCAGATATGTCGCTCGCAGTTGCTGAACAGTTTGCGCTTCAGGGCAAAGACGTGCTCGTTCTTTTGACAGACATGACGAACTTTGCAGACTCAATGAAGGAAATTGCGATTACACAGGAACAAGTTCCTTCAAACCGTGGTTATCCTGGCGATTTGTATTCACAGCTTGCTTCACGCTATGAAAAAGCTGTTGACTTTGATGATGCAGGTTCTGTAACGATTCTTGCCGTAACGACAATGCCTGGTGATGACGTTACACACCCTGTTCCAGATAACACAGGTTATATTACAGAAGGTCAGTTCTACCTTAAAGGTGGAAGAATCGAGCCTTTCGGAAGCCTTTCACGTTTGAAGCAGAACGTAAACGGCAAGACAAGAAACGACCACCGCGCGCTTATGGATGCAATGATCCGTCTTTATTCATCATACAAAGACACTCTTGAAAAGAAGTCGATGGGCTTTATGATGTCTAACTGGGACGAAAAGCTGCTGAAATATGGTGAGCTCTTTGAAAAAGAGATGATGGACTTGTCTGTAAACATTCCGCTGGAAGCAGCTCTTGATAAAGGCTGGAGCATTCTTTCTGAATGTTTTGAAAGTGACGAAACTGGCATCAAGTCTGACTTGATAAAGCAATACTGGAAGAAATAGGAACTGTATGGCAACGATAAAGCTGACAAAAAATGAGCTTAAGAGCCAGAAAGATGCGCTGAAAATGTACAAGCGCTATCTGCCGACTCTTTTGCTTAAAAAACAACAGCTGCAAACAGAAATACGTACTATTGACGCAAGAGCCAAAGAAGTCAGGGCAAAGCGGCAGGCGCTTGAAGCGGAATTCTCAAAATGGATTGCCGTTTTTGGTGAAAGAGAAGCTTTTACACCTGACATGGTTACAGTTTCAGATATAAAGAAGGGAACTGGCAACATAGCAGGTGTTATTATCCCGGTTTATGAAGGTGCAACATTTTCTCGCGGAGATTATGACCTTTATAAAGCGCCGCTTTGGATAGACCTTGCAGCTGATAAGATGGAACAGGTGCTTTCAATGGATTTGGAAGCAAGCGTTCTTGACAAGCAGGTTGAGCTTTTGTCACAGGAGCTGCGCGTGACCACACAGCGCGTAAATCTTTTTGAAAAGGTTAAGATTCCTGAAACAAAGGCAAATATAAAGAAAATCACTGTTTATCTTGGTGATCAGCAGGTTGCAGCTGTTGTGCGCGGAAAGATTTCGAAAAAAAGTCTTGAGCAGGCTGCCGCAGCAAAGGAGAGTGCAGAATGATTGTACCTATGAAAAAAGTCTCTCTCATCGTGCTGAAAAACGAGCGTAAAGATGCACTTGAAAAGCTGCGCAAAGCAGGCGTGATGCATCTTGAAACCGTCACTGGTAACAGTAAGGAGCTTTCTGCTCTGAAGGCTGATTTTTCTAGCCTTGAGCGTGCATATCTTGCTTTGGATGAAATAAAAGCACCGAAAAAGAAAGCCGGTGCAGAAGCCGAAGCGGGCAATGCTCAAGTTAAGGAAAAGGCTGATGAGATAGGCGCGCTTCTTGATGAAAAGAAAAAGGCTGAAGAAGTCATCATCAAGAACGGCAGAGAACTTGAGCGGTTCGCCAAATGGGGCGATGTAAATCCTGATGACTTGAACTTCTTGAAAGAGAAGAATCTGGACTTATATCTTTATGAGATTCCTGTTTCAAAATATTATGATATTCCTGCGGAAATTCATACGATTTTGGTTAATCAAGATAAGAATCTCTGCCGCTGCATTGCATATTCTGACGACAATTCGACTCTGAAGATGCCGGCTGAAGCAAAAATTGTTGCTTTACCGGAAAAGTCTACGAAAGTCTTGAAAGAAGAGGTTGCTTCTGCAAAGAAAGATATTGTAAGCATTAACCAGAAACTTTTGGGCTTTGTCGGCTTCAAGAGCAGCATCAAGAACCGCATGAAGCAGCTTGAAAAAGAGATAGAGTTCGAGAACGTCTATTCAGGCATGGGCAACGAAGAAGGCGATGCAGCAAGCAACCTTGCATGGCTTTCAGGCTTTGTGCCGGCGCCGGAGCTTGCCGCATTGAAGAAGCTTGCTTCCGAGAATTCGTGGGCAATTTACGCAGATGACCCGACAGAAGAAGACAATGTGCCGACCAAGCTGAAAAACAGCAAGGCTGTGCAGATTCTTTATCCGGTTATGGACTTCTTGGGTACTGTGCCGGGCTACCATGAATTTGACATTAGCGCTTGGTTCTTGATTTTCTTGGTAATTTTCTTTGCAATGATTTTCGGTGATGCAGGCTACGGCATGCTCATGCTTATAATCGGGCTTGTTCTTGCATTGAAATCGAAAATCAAGACAAAAGAAGTGCCGCCTGCAATGATATTGCTTGTCGTTTGGGCGTTGGCAACTGTCGCTTGGGGAACGCTGAACTGTTCTTGGTTCGGCATTGAGTCTGAGAAACTGCCGGTATTCCTGCAGAATCTGGCTTTGCCGGTTTTTGCGCCGGGCAACCCGGAACGCGACATGAACCTTCAGATTTTCTGTTTTATATTGGCTGTCTTGCAAATGTCTATAGGACATATAATTGCGTTGATGCGTAATATAAAAGAAAAATCTTTGAAGATGCTTGCTGATATAGGCTCTCTGTCAATCTTATGGGGAATGTTCTATGTAGTTTTGATGCTGATTGTTTCAGCTGAAAAATTTCCGATGCATAATGCAGTTCTTTTCATGATTGGCGGCGGTTTTGCCTTGAGCTTTGTATTTTCAAACTATGAAGGAAGTATCGGAAAGAGCATATTGGAAAGCTTGAAGAATATTATTTCAGTCTTGCTTGGAGTAATAAACTTCTTCTCTGATATTGTTTCGTATATCCGTCTGTGGGCTGTTGCGCTTGCAGGTTCTGCGATTGCAGAAACTGTAAACCAGATGGCAGGTCCGATGTTGGGCAATTTCCTGATTTTCTTCGGTATATTGCTGCTCGTATTCGGTCATGGACTGAATATGGTGCTCAATGCCTTGTCAGTTATTGTTCACGGCGTCAGATTGAACACGCTTGAATTTACAAGCCATGTCGGTATGGCATGGGCCGGCTATAAATATAAGCCGTTTTCTGAATAAAAGTAGCATGCTGCATATGCAGCTGCCAAAGATATAGCATAATATAGGAGATGAACATGAATTTTGGTTTATTAGGTGCAGGTGCTGCTCTCGGTATTGCAGCTCTTGGGTCTGCAATCGGAATTGGAACTTCTGGTTCAGCAACAATTGGTGCTTGGAAGCGTTGTTATCTGAATAACAAGCCGGCTCCATTTATCTTGACCGTATTTGCCGGTGCTCCGTTGACACAGACAATTTATGGTTATTTGGTAATGATGTTTATGATGAATTCACAGAAAGAACCGTGGTATCTGCTCGGTCTTGGTGTTTTCGCCGGTCTCGCAATGGCTTTCTCTGCAATCGCACAGGGCAAGGCTGGTGCAGCTGGCTCAGATGCGCTCGCTGAAACAGGCAAGGGCTTCTCTCAGTACATTACTGTTGTAGGTCTTTGTGAAACTGTTGCTTTGTTCGTAATGGTTTTCAGCTTGATTTCGGTCTGATTAGACAAACCTTTTAGATTAGCGGCTGTTATAAATATTCTTTATAACAGCCTTTTTTATCTTTAAATGTGTAGCTATTATAAAGATAATATGTTATATAATAAGAAATAATCTGAATGCTACATAAGGACAAAGCTGTTTTATGTTTAATAAACCAAGAAATGTAAAAATCGGTGGGAAAGGCAAGACTAGAACAATTATCATAGGTGGAAATAATCCAGTAACAATTCAGACAATGTGGAAAGAAAGCATTGTGAATCTGACAAATGACAAAAAAGCTTTTGATGAAACTATAAAACGAATAGAAGCTCTTGAGATGCTCGGCTGCGACATATTGCGTTTTGCTGTTCCTGATATGGAAAGTGCAGATGCACTTTTGAAGATGGCTGAAAACATTTCAATGCCGCTTGTTGCAGACATTCATTTTGATTACAAGCTTGCTTTGCGCTGCCTTGACGGAAATATCGCAAAAATAAGAATAAACCCAGGAAACATAGGTTCAATTGAAAAGACTAAGATGGTTGTTGATAAGGCGAGAGATACCGGCACTGCGATAAGAATCGGTATAAACACAGGCAGCCTGCCCCATGATTTAGCAGATATGGTTCAAAGTGGAAAGATAACCCGTGCTGAAGGTTTGGTTCAGACTGCAAGCCGCGAGATGGAAATATTTGACAAATTAGACTTTGATCAGTTTGTTGTCTCTATGAAAGCATCTTCTGTTGCAGAAACTATAGAGTCAAACGAGAAATTTGCCGAAAATTATAATGCACCTTTGCATATTGGTGTAACAGAAGCAGGTCCGCTGATTGGCGGCGTTGTCAAAAGCACGCTTGCTTTCAGCCATTTGCTCCGCGAAGGAATCGGGTCTACAATCCGTGTTAGCTTGTCGTCTTTACCTGAAAATGAAATCATTACGGCAAAAGAAATTACACGTGAATTAGGGCTTCGTTCAGGCGGAGTAAAGATTGTTTCATGCCCAAGATGCGGCAGAAACGGTTTCGATGTTCACGGTTTTATTGACCGATGGCAGACGGAACTGCTTTCAATGAAAAAGAACATAACAGTTGCCGTCATGGGCTGCGTGGTAAACGGGCCTGGCGAGGGTAAGACTGCTGATATCGGAATAACAGGAGCAGGGGATTCCGTAATTATTTTTAAACATGGAACCGTCGTTCGAACTGTAAGTGCAGCTGAAGCTGATTCAGCTTTTCGAGAGGAGTTGGAGTCATTGTGAAAAAACTGATAGCGTTAATAATTTGTGTAATGTTGTTTTGTACTGTTTTTGCTCAAAATTTGCAAAGACCTGAACATGAAACACTTGCATGGAAAGTATTGCAGAATGCACAGTTGGCTTATGAGCAGGGTGACCTCGGGGAAGCAATCCGTATTGCTGACTCTGCAAAGCAACGCCGTAGAGGCGAAGTAGAGTGGTCTTTGTCTGTGCTAAATCAGGCATTGGCACCTGCTGCAATCCAAAAGCTTGGTGATAACATTGATATAATAATGAATGCTTTGGAAGAAAGAAATGCCGAGGATGCATTAAGTATCATGCACCATATAATGATTAAATATCCTGCAGATTCTATAAATAATTCCGTTTCAGAATTGATAAAAAAACTATCTCTTTATATTGAATATCCTGAAGCAGATTTTCTTCTTGGAAAACTTTATACTTTTGAAGGTGAATATACAATAGCTGATAAATATCTTACAAATGCATGGCTTCATGCTGATATTCTGGATATTCCAAATCAGAAATTCGATATTCTCTACCAGATGGCCAGTCTGGCAAAGCTTCAGAAAAATGATGAGAAATATGAAAAATCTCTTCTGCTGATTATTGCAGATGATAAATATATAAAGCCAGACGGTACAGATGATATTTTCATAAAAGCCGTGAAGCAGTCAATTGCCCGCGACGATACGACTATTGATAAGTTGTTTACACTTTATAGAAGTAAGGCTTATACATCTCTTAATGCATATTATCTGCTTGCAGAATATTATGCGGCGAAGGGCAATGCCGACAAGGCTCTTTCTATGTCTACACTTGCAAATTTAATTGCTTTTACCAGACTTTATGAAGCTGTTGTAGCAAGAAACATGGAGTATAAATTTGAAAAGCCGCAGAATGCGCTTAATAAGCCTAATTCTGCCTTTTTAGCTTATTTGGAAACAGTCGGTGAATATTACGATATATCTGAATGGGGCGCAAAAAACGGCATTTGGAAAGGTTATTACAATTATGCAAAAATTCTGCATAATGCCGGACGCTATGAGCTTGCTGAAGAGCTGTTTTCTTGTTTGTCGCAATATTGTCCTGAAGATTTCTGGAAAAATATGGCTCTCCGCGAATTATTAAGATTGTTCTAAAAAAGAAAGCCCGGGATTATCTCGGGTGCTTTTTTATACCGGCTGGATAAAATGGTTTTTTCTTCTTCTTTATTCTTGTTTATTTTTTTACCGATAGTAATATTCTTTTATTATCTTCCATTTATTAAGAGCAGAAGCTTTAAAAATACTATATTATTAATTTGCAGTTTGTTCTTTTATGCATGGGGTGAACCAAAATTCGTTTTTTTGATGATATTATCAATAATTTTAAATTATTGGTTTGGTAAAAAATTAAATGATTTTAATGATGTTGAAAATCACTCAAAATGCAAATTATACCTGATTATTTCAATAGCATGGAATATTCTACTTCTGTTCATATTTAAATATCTTTCATTTTTCTCTAATATTTTTGTTTCTTTAATTGGGAATAATGACATTCCTGTACTTGAAATAAGACTGCCGATCGGCATCTCGTTCTTTACGTTTCAGATAATGTCATATATTTTTGACGTTTATTATAAAAAAGTACCCGTTCAAAGAAATATTTTCGATCTTGCACTTTATGTATCTTTTTTTCCACAACTTATTGCAGGTCCTATTGTAAGATACGAGACGATTGCTTCAGAAATACAAGACAGAAAAGAAACAGCTGAGAATATAACAAACGGAATCAAAAGATTTATTTTGGGCTTGTCAAAAAAGGTTTTACTTGCAAATTATCTTGCTGTTATTGCAGATCTGATTTTTGACGGTGATTTTAATTCGCTGATAAATTTTAACTGTCTCAATGCATGGATATGTGCTGTTTCATATACATTGCAGATTTATTTTGATTTTTCAGGCTATTCGGACATGGCAATTGGGCTTGGGTTAATGTTCGGCTTTCATTTTGAGGAAAACTTCAATCATCCTTATATTGCTTCTTCAATAAAAGACTTCTGGAGAAGATGGCACATAAGCCTTTCGAGCTGGTTCCGTGATTATGTTTATATTCCATTAGGCGGAAACCGCTGTAAAAAATCAAGAGCTTTATTCAATATGTTCGTTGTCTGGCTGTTTACCGGCATTTGGCATGGAGCAGCATTCACTTTCTGGCTATGGGGCATTTATTATTTTATCCTGCTTGTAATTGAAAAGACATGCAGACTTGATAAGTGCAATAATATTTTTGTGAAAATAATAATGCACATCTCTACAATGATTTTTGTCATTATTGGCTGGGTGATTTTTAGGTCAGATAACATTACTAATTCCTTTGTTTTCGTAAAAAAGATGTTCTCATTCAATGAGCTCTCAAATGTTTCGTTATTTGATAACTATTACATAAAAAATGGTGGAATTATTATTCTTCTTGGAATTGTGTTTGTTTTTCCAGTTATCAACCAACTGAAAAAATTTAACAATTTTGTTTCTTTAAAATTAAGCGGAAGTTCTTTAGCAAAACCTTATACTATAATTGTTGATGTGATTATATCCCTTACAATTTTAGCGGCTTTTGCAGCTTCAATATTGATTTGTATTAAATCAACATATAATCCGTTTATT
>CADBUT010000006.1 GCA_902797925.1 uncultured Spirochaetaceae bacterium | reverse complement strand
CTTCATGCCGTGCTTCAAAATGCCGCGTTCCTCTAAATCCACGAGCGAAATCGGAATAGAAGCACTTGATGTATTTGCATATTCTTCAAGTAATATAGGAAACTTTTCAATTGGATAATTAAGGCGCTTTGCAGCGGCACGTATAATGCGCTCATTAGCCTGATGGCAGACAAACAAATCAACATCGTCAATTGTAAGCTTGTCTTTTTCCATCAATGTCTGAATTATTTCAACCATTTTGCCGACCGCAAAATTATAAACAGCGTGACCTTCCATGCGTATTTTAAGCTTTTCAGAATCAAGATAGAGCACGTCTGCACCTGTGCCGTCCGCACCCAAAATGAAAGAGCCGAATGTATCTGCACCGTCGTCCGTCCGTTCAAGAACAACCGAACCTGCGCCGTCACCAAAAAGAATGCATGAGCTGCGGTCGCTCCAGTCCACAATCTTTGAAAGCATTTCAGAGCCGACGATAAGCGCATGTTTCCAGTTCATCTGGTTGAGCATAGAACGGCCAACCTGCATTGCATAGATAAAGCCCGAACAAGCAGCCGTCAAATCGAATACAGCGGCCTTAGACGCGCCAAGCCCTCTCTGAATAAGACAGGCGTTAGACGGAAAGCTCCAATGCACTGCCGTAGCGGTTGAGCATACAATCAAGTCAATGTCTTCGGCTTTGACATTAGAGCCGTTAGCTTGTGCATTAAGCAGAGCCTGCATAGCAGCTTTTGTACCGAGTGTGGCAGAATTCTCGCCTTCGCCACAAATATAGCGGCCGCCAATGCCTGTGTGGGAACGAATCCATTCGTCAGAGGTTCCCAATTCTTGAGGTAATTCATCGTTTAACACTTTTTTTTCTGGGAGAGCCTTTCCGGCTCCAATAATCTTTACAGCCATATTTACCCCGTATTTGATAGCAAACAAATCGACATTATCTAAAGAAATGTCGCAAACAGCTTTATATTGAACAAAAATGCCAAAAATGTCAATATAAAATTTCATAGACAAATAAGCTTGATTTTCGCTATAATCTAATCAGCGCGTTCGTTTTGCGCTTATCTATGGAATAAAACAGCGCTTTTACAAAGCTGTTTTCCGCCGTCTACGAGGAACAATTTAATGCCAAAAATTGAAGTCAACGAAAAACTTTTTTTTAACCTGCTTGGTAAAAAGTATGATTATGCAAAATTAGAAAACCGCCTTGAAAGCGGAAAAGCCGAGCTTGACGAAAAGCCGGACGAATCATTGCCGCCAGACCAGCGTGTTATTAAAATTGAGCTTAACGACACAAACCGCCCTGACTTATGGTCAACAGCTGGCATTGCACGCTGTCTTAGGATTCACGACGGCGGAAAGCGTGCCGATTATTCAGCTTTTCTTTCTACAAAAGATAAGACTTGCGATTTCGGTAACCGCGTAGTAAACGTTGATGCGAACATCAAAGACATAAGACCTTTTATGACTGCTTTTGTCATTTCGGGCAAGCCGATTGACGAGCCGATGCTTCTCGACATTATTCAGACACAGGAAAAGCTCTGCTGGAACTACGGACGCAAGCGCCGTTCAATTTCAATGGGCGTTTACCGTTCTGCAAACATCAGCTGGCCTGTAAAATATCAGGCAGTTGACCCTGATAAAACTTCGTTCGTTCCGCTTGGCTGCGAAGAAAAAATGACTTGCCGCCAGATTTTGAGCGATCACCCGAAAGGCAAAGAATACGGCTGGATTCTCAAAGACGCCAAGATGTTTCCGCTTTTGACAGACGCAAAGGGCGAAGTAATGTCTATGGCACCGATTATCAACAGTGCAACGCTCGGTGCGGTAAAAGTTGGCGACAAAGACCTGCTCGTTGAAATGACAGGAACCGACATGGCTTCGCTTCTGCTTTCAACGTCAATCGTTGCCTGCGACTTCAAAGACGCCGGCTACGAGATTCTGCCGGTTCAGGTGAACCACCCGTATGAGACAGGCTTCGGCAAGTCAATTGTAACGCCGTATTACTTCCAGGAAACTACTTCAACGACGATTAAAGCCGTAAACAAGCTTTTGGGTTCAGACTTTACAGAAAAAGAAGCAGTTGACCTGCTTGCAAAACTTGATGTTACAGCCGAACTTAAAGACGGAAAAATCGTGGTTACGCCGCCGCCTTACCGCAACGACTTTTTGCACGAAGTAGATATTATTGAAGACATTATGATG
>CADBUT010000005.1 GCA_902797925.1 uncultured Spirochaetaceae bacterium | reverse complement strand
TGTACCAGATGTAGTTCATCTCATGCGCCGGCGGCACTGCACCGCAATACAAGAAATATCTGTATGTGCGCCGCGTAGCTGAAAACCGTGCATGAAAAGCTTCATCAACTTCTGCGGCATTCATAATACGAATATCTTTTGGGAGATAAGAATTAAGCGCCAACGGATAATTCTCTACAGGAATTGAATCTATCGGGGAAAAAAATGTTGCCGCCTGAGCGGCGGCATGTACGCCAGAATCTGTTCTGCCTGAGCCATGAAGTTCAATCTTTGATTTATGTACAGTTTCAAGGGCAAGTTCAATTTCACCTTGAACTGTCCTCTGCCCGTCCTGCTTCTGCCAGCCGCAGAAATTAGTGCCGTCGTATGAGATTATTAGAAGGATATTCCTCATTTATTCGTCATCATCTTCGTTGAGCGCATTTGCTGCTTTAAGTTCTGCTGTCAGCTTGTCGTACAAGTCTCTTGAGTGTTCAAGAAGCGGACCAGGTTTTGCCTTTGAAGATTTTCCCAAACCGAACATACGTGCAAGCGCACGTTTATGCTCGTCAAGCGATTTAAGTCTTGCTTCCTGGTGGTCTTTCTGTCCGTATTTGTAATAAAGCAGAGCTGTAAGATAAACACATCCGTCAAAACCGTAGTTTTTATCCAAATCAGGACCATAAGAGCCTATGTTGCCTATGCGTTCCTCACCGTTTGATTCTTTGCGTACCGCTTCATTATAGAAAAACATTGCTTTCTGGTAGAAAACCGAAGCAATATAGTCGTAGTTTCTGTCAGGACAGACTTCATGAAGGTCATTTGAAATCCATGCAAGCCTTAATGTAAGCATTGCACGGCGCATTGTTGTTGAATACTTTGCTGCCGGCAGTTTTTCGTAGCACAAAAGTGCAAGATAATTGGCTGCTGCACCGTCAATCAGTGTTCTGTTGCGTGCATAGTCAAAATAAGGGAAAACAGTCTTTACTATGTCTACACGTTCCTGTGATGATTCACAAAGCTGTTCAGCCAATGTCTTGTCAATTGAAGTAAAATCATTCCAGAACAATGCAAGAAAACATTGAGGACAAACACCGATAGAATAAACCAGCGGATAAACACGGCCGTATTTTTGAGAAGGTATGTAGTTTCTCCGCAGCTCATCAGTCAATTCTCCTGCAAGAAGACGTCCGCTGCCTGAAAGCAGTTCTTCGCGTGGAAATTCTGCACCACATGCAGGACAAGTTATTTTCTGCTTTGAAAAATAAGTTAATTGAAGTGTTTTAGATTCAATAACGTGTTTTTTGTACATTTCAGTCCTCTCTTTTATAAGCTCTACTGTGCACCAGAAACCTCAGGCAGAATTACAGGAGCCGGTTCAACTGATATATTGATATAATCGGCGGAAATTGAAACAAGCGTAAGCCCATCTGGTAAATGAATTGATACTGGAAGCGAATATTCACCTTCTGTCTCAATTGAAGAACAGTCTACTTGTGCTGTGTATTGCGACGGCTTGTAGCTTTTCAGTGTATTCTGTGCGCCAGAAACCGTAATTGACAAATTTGAAAGCTGCTTTACCTGAAAATACGGATTCAGCGACGCGAAATTTGCAGTAACACCGGAAAATGTCTTTGTAAGCAGCTTTGGCAGTATATTGACATTCATATAAACTGAACTTGCGCCTGAAATATTTATAAGATCATTCGGTATAAGCGGCTTTATCTGGGTTGTCTGTGTGAAAGGCGCATTCTTGTTTGCAAGCGGCAGAACAATCGATAATGTTGCTGCTGAATTCTCAACGGCAGTTTTCGGACCTGTAATTGTTATCTGGTCTGGCGAGCATGAATATCCTGTAACTTCATAGCCTTCATCAACTTCGCCTGTAAAAATCGGTTTTATAGGAATATCTCTTACAGTGCGTTCCTCAAGCAGCATGGTAATCACTTTGGGTTTTGGTTCTACCTGAAGCGGCTCAAACAGCTGTGCCCTTTGAGAAAGATTTATCTGTATAGGTATTGAATAAATTCCTTTTTGAAGGTACTGGTCTGCGTCAATAAAGGCTGAAAAATCGCCTGTCTGCAAAGTATCAATAATATCTTTTGAGGCTTTTACAACAATGCGGATTGTTTTCGGCGTCTTTTGGGCAGGCACTAAATCTCTGTTAGAAACAACTGAAAGCGGCACAGAAAATATGCGTGTTTCCATTATGTTTCCCTGATAGGTAAAATACAACAGAACAGAGATTATAAGACAGTAAATTTTAATATGCCAGTTATTATGCGTTATTTTTTCAATTAACTGAATTTTTTTCATAACGCTCGTCCTTAGAAGAATTTGTTTCTGATTTCAAGTTTAATTCAGCTTCAAGTGTTGAATATAACACATCCATTGGCAGGTCATAATAAAGCTTTGAATCGTAGGCAAGACTGATTGCGCCGCTTTCTTCTGAAACAACAAGAACAACGGCGTCACTCTGCTCGCTCATGCCGAGCGCGGCGCGGTGTCTTGTACCGAATGTTTTTCTGATGTTCTGCTGTTCTGAAAGAGGCAGAAAGCAGCCGGCTGCAATAACTTTGCCGTCCTGTACAAGAACTGCACCGTCATGCATAGGTGTGTCGTGTCCAAAGATTGTAATAAGCAGACTTGAAGACAATTCGGCATTTACCCTTGTACCTGTTTCTGCAATATCATTAAGCTCGGTGTGTCTGATGAAAACAACAAGCATACCGCGCCGCTGACTTGAAAGAACTTCTGCTGCAGTAAGAACAGGGTCTATGTGCGAATGTTTGTTTTTCTGCATGTATGTGAAAGGTCTGACCTGCCCAAGCTTTAAGAAGATCTTACGTAATTCAGGCTGAAAGATAATTGCAACACCAATAAGAAGACCTGGTGCGAGCATATTCAAAAGCCACAAAAGCATTGATAACTGTAATGCATTTGCAACGGCATATATTACAAGAATCAGCAATGCGCCTTTCAATAATTGAACAGCATGTGTTTTCTCGATTATTCCGTAAATCTTATAGAGAATATAAGTCAGAATAAGTATATCAATAACAGGTCTGAAATATGTTAAATAAAACTGTACCCATTGATCAAATGATGTCACACTCTATTCCTTTTAGTGTTTTCAGCATATCAGCGGTTTCTTTCACGTCATGTGCCCTTATATATTGAGCACCGTGCAGCACTGCAAGCTGATGTATTGCCAGAGTACCGGCAAGCCTTTCTTCTGTCGGTTTGCCTGTCAGCTGACCGACACACTGCTTTCTTGATGCACCGATAAGAACAGGAAATCTGCCGTCAAGAGTAAAATCAGACGTGTGCTTTATGATTCTGCAGTTTGTTTCAAAATCTTTTGCAAAACCAATGCCAGGATCTAAGATTATCTTTTCTTTGGCGATACCGCTCTTTATTGCAAAGTCTGCGCGTTCTTTTAAATATGCCGAAATTTCGCTGACTGCATCATTATAACACACTTTCTGCATCATAACATCAGGTTTTTCTCTTTTATGCATTAATATTACAGGAAGTTTGTTTTCAGCGCAGAAAGTCGCAAGTTCAGGCGAATCTTCGAGTGCAGAAATGTCGTTTAAAATATCTGCACCTTCTTCAAAAGCATTTTTGAAAACATTAAATTTGCGTGTATCAATTGAAACCGGGCAGTCCGAATGTTTTCGGAAAAGCTTTAAAAATGGAATGAGTCTGTTTATTTCTTCGTCTTCTGAAACATAAAGCGAGCCGGGGCGCGTAGATTCTGCACCGATGTCGATTATGTCTGCGCCGTCTTCAACCATGGCAAGTGCTTTTCCCAAAGCCGCATCCAAATTTGCCGCCCTGCTTTCCGCAAAAAAAGAATCTGGCGTTACGTTCAAGATTCCCATTAAGAAAATGCCGTTTTTAGGACTAATTGTTCTGTCTTTTAATTTAAGCGGAGCAGCTTCTTTATACTGCATCATAAAGATTTTTCCCTTTCTTTTGAAACTTCAGCTGATTTGGAAATAAGCAGCTCTGCTTCAAGTGCAAGCTGAAAAGGTGCAAGCCCTGCACTTTCAAGTATCTGCGAACGTTTTCCTTGCGGTATGAAATTATCTGAAAAACCGCAGACTTTTGAACGGATTTTTGGAAAGTGAACATGAATCAGTGATTCAAGATATGCGCCTATGCCGCCAATGCGTACACCGTCTTCGACGAATACAACTGCATCGTATTCTGCGACAATATTGAGAAAATGCTCCTGGTTGAGCGGCTTAATAAAACGCAGGTTGTAGATGTCGTTCGCTATGCCTTTAAGCAGAAGCTGTCTTGAAGCTTCAAGTACTTCCGGGAAAATGCCGCCGGTGCAGACAAACAAAAGCTTCGCGCCGTCAGCTTCTGAAACCATTACACCGCGTCCTTCTTCCATCGGCAAAGCAAATGCTTCCTGCTCTGTCGGGCAAGACGATTTCGGATACCTTATAACAACTGGCAAATTTTGAGTCAGTGCCCACTCAAGCGACAAATTAAGCTCAACTGCCGAAGCCGGCGCAATCAGAATCATGTTCGGAATCGGTCTGAAAAGCGAAATGTCGAAAATTCCCTGATGTGTCTCGCCGTCATCAGGTACTGCACCGGCGCGGTCAAGAGCAAGAATTATCGGTGCTTTCTGCAAGGCCACGTCATGAATCACCTGGTCAATTGAACGCTGCACGAATGTCGAGTAAATTGCAACGACAGGGCGTATGCCTGCGCGTGCAAGGCCACCGGCAAAAGTTACTGCATGCTGCTCTGCTATGCCCACATCGAAAAATCTGTCCGGGAAACGGTGCGCAAAAGTTGTAAGCCCTGAACCTTTCATCATTGCGGCAGTAACGGCGGCCACGTCTTTGCGCTTTTCGCCGAGAGAGACCATTGTATTTGAAAAAGCTTCTGTAAAGCTCAAAGTATCGAATTTTTCCACAGTTCCGTCAGAAATGCAGAACGGTCCTATGCCATGAAAAGTAGTCGGGTCGTTTTCAGCCGGGCTGTAGCCGCGCCCTTTCTGCGTAACCACATGAACAACGACCGGTCTGTTTATTTTCGCAACCCTCTTTAAGACTGTCTCAAGCTCAACGATGCTGTGGCCGTTGAGAGGACCGACATATTCAAAGCCGAAATCAACGAACAGGTTGTTTCTGAAGATAATTCCCTTCAAGCCGCGCTTCAGGCGGAAGACAAAATCAGTTAAAGCCTTATTCACAAACGGAATACGCTTTACCATGTGGTCAAAGCGGTGTCTGAAAGACTGATACTGTGAAGTCATTGTCAGTCTTGAAAGATATTTTGAAAGCGAGCCTGTGTTCTCGCTTATAGACATCTGGTTGTCGTTAAGAATTACTATAAGGTTTTTGGCAAGCTGCCCTGCATGAGAAAGTGCCTCAAACGCCATGCCGCCTGTCAGAGCTCCGTCGCCGATAACAGCTATAACTTTACCGTCAATGTTAAGCAAATCTCTGCCTACAAGCAGACCTAATGCTGAAGATATTGAAGTTGATGAATGGCCTGAATCAAAAAAGTCATGCTCGCTTTCTGCAATTTTTGTAAAGCCAGAAATGCCTCCGGCTTTTCTCAGCGTATCGAATCTATCGTATCTTCCTGTTAAAAGCTTGTGCGGATAACATTGATGCCCGACATCCCAGATAAAAGCGTCTTTCGGGCTGTTGAAGACACGGTGCAGCGCAATGGTCAATTCCACAACACCTAAGTTGCTGGCTAAGTGCCCTCCGTTTTTTCCGACAACAGAAATGATTTCACTGCGCATTTCTGCTGCAAGCTGCTTCAATTCTTTTGTAGATAGATTCTTTATATCTTCAGGGGATTTTATCTGAGAAAGCAACGTTTTGGATTCCTCTTTTGAAATTGGCTTTTTGACTAAAAAAAAGACCGCACCTGGTTAAAAACCAAAGCGGCGGTCTCAATTGGCACAATTATAAAGGTCGTTAGCCCGAAAACTCAGGAACTGACCTTACTTGCTCTTATGCCGGTTCCGTCTAAGCTTCTTCTTTCGCTTATGGGTAGCAATCTTTTGCTTCTTTCTTTTTCTTCCGCAGGGCACAACGGCACTCCTTATTGAAAACTTGTCTGTTATTATTACAAATTCGCCTGTTTAAGTCAATACTAAAACGGCTGTTTGCAACACTTTTTTGTTTCTCAGCACTCGCCGCAGATTTCTGCTATGCGCCGCAAGCCTTTGAGCGTAAGCTGTTTGTCTACATGCTGAAAAACTGAAGTAATCGGCTTTAGCACGCTGTTAAGGCCACCGGTAGCAACAATATGAATCTCTGATTCCGGCGTACCGTTCTTTTTATGCATGTCACGTTTCATGTCGGCTATCAGGGCTTCAACCAAGCCTTTGTAGCCAAGCACTATTCCGGCCTGAATCGAATGAATTGTGTTTGTGCCGAGACTTGACGGCGGCGCTTCAAGCGGAACAGACGGCAGCTGCGCCGTATTTGAGAACAATGCAGTAACAGCTGTGCCGAGACCGGGTGTAATTGCAACACCTTCAATCTGTCCGTCAGCTGCCAGCGCCGTAAATGTAAGCGCCGTGCCAAAATCCACGACGATGCAAGACTTTTTGCAGAGAAAATATGCTTCAACTGCGTTGCACACCAAGTC
Source organism: uncultured Spirochaetaceae bacterium (assembly GCA_902797925.1). Classification (GTDB taxonomy): domain Bacteria; phylum Spirochaetota; class Spirochaetia; order Treponematales; family Treponemataceae; genus UBA1240. The sequence goes on along the minus strand of CADBUT010000005.1, from coordinate 7,708 downwards.
CGTTCCGATTTCGTGTATGGCTGTCTGCGGCACTTTTACAGGCAGCTTGTCGTAAATTGAAGCGTTTACGACAAGCGGCTTTTTGCCCGAAAGTCTTTCCACAACCCTGATGAAAGGTCCTAAAAGCTGCGGCACAACTGTGCTCATAACAGACGAATCTATTGCAGAAAGAGACAAGCCTGCATCGCGGAACAAAGACAATAAAATTGAGATATATTCATCAGCCGTGCGTTTCGGGTCGCTGTTAATGCGCCATTCATGCACAAGCTCGGTTTCATGAAACAAAGCTATTACAACATTTGTGTTGCCGACATCAATTGCTAAAAGCATCAGCCCTCCAAAGCAATATCAAAAAAAATTTTCACAAGTATATCTATAAATAATAACTTGTTCAACTGAAATGTTTGCGGTTATTCTGAAAGGCACGCGCTTTTAAGATTGTAGTATTCTGCATAATCATTGCACGGCCATTCATTCGGGTCAGAAATCAAATCTGCAAAGAAAAGCAGAGACGGCTTTACGGTGAACGGGCTGAAAATCACATCCTGACCGGCTGATTGCTCCGCGGTTTTTACGCGCGCGTCAGCTTCCCTGTCGTATTGAGCAGCTCTGCCGTTTGCAATCATAAGTGCAGCTTGATAACCATAAGAAGTTCTGCCGCAAGAGCAGAAGAAAGTCATTAACAGAAAAAGCACCTCAATAATTGCGGTAAGCTTTGATTTGTTGCGCGGTTTCAGCTTATTCGCAATTTCAGCTGAATCAAGGTTTGTCTTTGAAACTAACCAGCCGCAAATATAGAAAATTTCAAGAAACAGAATGAACACAATCGAAAAATAGACTGTGTTCAGCAAACGGCCGTCGCCTTCATGCCCCATTGCATAAAACGGCGGGCAGAACATAAGGCAAGGCCATGCCGCACCGGCAATAAGCACAACAAGCGGCTTATCAAATTTGTAGCCGCGCTCTTTTATAAGCCGAGCAGCGCCTCGCAAAAAAAACGGAATTATCAGCAGCAGAGAAAGCAGAATCGCAATGTTGAGCCACACGCTTGTATTTTCAAAGCCTCTGAAAGTTGACATGACGATTGTCTTTACAAAGCCGCTTTTCTGAAATGCAGACTGGCGCGCTTTTGTGCCCGGCGCGGTAAAGTTTATAATAAGCCCGGCGGCAGAAAAAGCTGACGGAATGATATTGCCCAAAATATAAGTTTTTTTCTTATTCCATACGCCATAAGCAATAAAACCTAAAATCATCATAAAACCGATGAACGCCGTAACATGGTTGCCGCCCGAAAGGATGAATGCAATTACAGATGCCGCCGCAATTTTGGCGCAAGCTTTGACATTCAGTTTTTCAGTTTTTTCTGAGCTTATGCTTGTTATGGCCACTGCAAGCAACAAAAGCACGGCAAAAAAGAACGTGTAATTGCCTGCGCCATTAAACCAATAAATGCCTTGCAATGCAGACGGCATCCATTGCAGGCAGAGCATTGAAAGCAAAAAACCGAAAGACAAAGCCTCAAGATTGCCGAAACCCAATTTTTTGTGGAAAATATACCAGCAGAAAAAGGCCGCCGAACCGCATAAACTTAAAATGATGAAGATACCGGCCAGCGCATACCAAGATTCACCAAAAAGCGAAGGCTGCAGCGAAAGCAGAAAAGCTGAAGAATACAAGCCCTGCCACGTGTGCCAGTAACGTGCAGAAGTTTTTGCCGCTTCTGCAATCAGCGCAAAAACTGAATGAGTTGACTGCCAGATTTTGTGCGTTTCAAGCGAATATGAAAAATCGTCAGCAGAAGGATGGTTATAAAACGAAAGGCAAAGCATCGGCAGCATCATTGCAACCGAAATTGCTATAACACAAACAAAGAAAATCTTTTCGCTGTTCCACTTTTTTATCATTAATAACCTCACAGACCTGTTTTCTGGTCTAGTTTTCTATATTTGAAGCAGCTTTCCGTGCTTTCAATTCATTTGAATATATAATTACAACAGAACTTGGAGTCCAGCCGTGATCAAATTTAATCCAAATCTGTCTGTCATCATCAATTTTGCGTCCTTTTACCTGAAGTACGTCACCGCGCCTTGCGTGTGCGGCAATACCAGAATCAGCGTCCGGTTCGTCGTAAAAAGCCGCGTAAGGCTCTTGAATAACAGCCCAGTCTTCCTGTACTGCGCCGTTCAATGAAACAGGCAGTACTATTTCAAGCTCTTTTTTCTGTTTACAGCCTGTAAAAGACAGCGATAAAAAAACTGCTGTCAGAATAACAAAAAATACTTTCATAAATTCCTTTTTTAGTTGTTTTTGTTCCATTCTGAAACGTAAGGCAGCAGAAGCAAGTCAGAATCAACAAAAGGCAGAGTCTCTATTTCTTCTAGCTTGACCCATTTTACTTCGGTGTGCTCAGACAAGACCCACTGAAAATCTTCATCCGGAAAGATGACCTCGTAAGCATGAAGCAAAACTTTGTTGCCTTTGTGAACGAACGAAGTTTCGCCGATAAAGCTGCCGACTTTTACTTTTACGCCGAATTCCTCTTCATATTCGCGTACCAGCGTCTCTTGAAAAGATTCTCCCTCTTCGACTTTCCCGCCAGGAAATTCCCAGCGGCAGCCCATTTCCCCGGAAGGAATACGGTGCGCAATAAAGAAAAGTCCGTCTTCGCGGACAATACCGGCAACAGAATGTTTCATATTGACTCCGGTTAAAAAAGCGGTACTGCTGGAATCAAAAAGTGAATTACAGCCGAAACCATAACAATAATTCCGACGTATCTGCGGCTTTTTATCAGAATTGAATCAAGCTTTTCCGGCAGCGCAATAGGAATAGTCGTTGCATCATTGTAATAATCTAAAAGCAGACAGAAGCCTGAAACAATACCTGCCACAGCCGGAATTAAATCTCCGAAAACAGGAACTTTGCTGTGAAACGGTGTAATTAATTTGAAAACACCGGTAATAAAAGTGATTATGCCTAGAATCAGCAGAAAGTTTTTATTTAAGAAATCGAATTTTTCATTTGGCTTTATATTGTCAGCAGAAATCTCTTGATTAGAACCGAAAGCAAACATATAGCCTGCTATGCAATTACATAGAACAGACAAAAAATAAAATTGAACCATAAAAAAGTAAAACTCCTTTATCCGTTTGTCTACACCTTAATAGTACTCCATCATACAAAAAAAAGGTAGTACAAATTATCTTTCAACTGTTGCGGATAAAGTTTTGTCTTCTCCGTTTACAGTAATCTTTACAGTGACTTTTTGTATCTCAAAATCTGAAAATGTTGTCCGGAGTGCAAGCTCTTCACCTGTATAATCGCCTGAGAGCTTTTTAGTATCAACAACGGTATCTTCGTTATTTACCGCGTTTATCTCGGCTGAAATAGCTGCGTTCTCTGCTTTTTCGTTTTTGTCGAATTTCAGGTTGACATAGATTTTATCTTCGTATGCGAATGCTTTTGCAGAGGCTGTAATGCCGCCTATAGAGTTCTCATTAGGCTTATACAAAATTGCAAGTACGGCAATGACAGCTACTAAGATTCCTATTGCAGAAAGTATATATTTGCCGCCCGGCGCATCTAAAAGTGCACGGAACAGTCCTCTTTTTCTTTGCAGTTCTCCGTTGTAAAGTTTTGCACTTTCGGGCATTCGCTTAAGCCGTTCTTCTCTGTTGTAATAAAAAACAACGCCCTGCTCTTCAAGTTTTTTTCTTGCATCATCGTCCATAGATTAAGTCCTTATTTTATAAGTGCGTCTATTACCGCATCTGTGCGCCACCAGACAACAGAAGCCTCTATTTCGTTTGCCAGAATTGCTGTTATTATTCCATCTTTTGAAAGCGAAAAATTATTGAATACAAGTTCGTCATCAGAAACACTTAAGATTTTCTTTATAAGCTTCTGCCCGTTTTTCTGAATTATCTCGACTACGTAGCCGCCCTCAACAGGCGTCATAAAGAAAAACCAGCCGGAGTCGGTAACACCCAAAAAATCAAGCGAGCGCGTGTAAACTGTCTTTTCAGCAGATTCGCTGCTTGCAGCTTCATATCCCGGAATTGAAAGCGGTTCGTCATATTTTTCAGTGTCTAGATTTAGTGTATAAAGATAAGAGCCTTCGTAAGACACGCCGGTCTGAACGCCAGACTGAACGTCAATGTCGCTTAAAAAGTAATCAGCTTTTATGTAAAGCGTGTGTTCCTTGTAATCTGGTACAACCTTGTCAAGCGATATAAAACATTCGTTTTTATCTTCAACAAGAGGAATTGAATCTGCCGAAAGCTGGGCATTATAAAGCAGAAAACCCTCTTTGTTGAACCAGTAGACGGCATAGCCTGTGTTTGTAAGGCACGAAACTACAAGCTCGTTGTTCAGTGTTGTGTAAATATTTTCTATATAAGAAAATGGAATTCCGCCAGGACCGTGCTGACCGAGATAGTCTATAAAAGTGCCGTCGCTGTTAAAACGCAGCACTACATCGCGGAGCAGAAGATTATTCTCTAAATCCTGTTCCTGCCTGTCCTGCGGAAGTCTGTCTATTACATACAGGTTTTTTTCTGAATCGACTGAAATTGCACCCGGCATGTTGAACTTATATGAGACGGCACTTTGCGTAGTCTGTTTTGAACCGTAGGTATTTTCAGAAAGCATAAAAGACGGCACAGGATTTGTGTCCGGGTTATAAAAAATCCGCAGAAGGTCGCCGTAAGAAGTAAACTGCATCACCTTTTTTGCTTTTCCGTTAGAGATGTAGATAAAACCGTCCTGCATAACGACAAAGGTCTGCACATCGCCGTTTGTTGAAATATCGAATAAGTTGAGCTCGTTCTCAAAGCTTCCGTATTCAAGCTTAAAACGCTGTTCTCTGTTAAAAAGTTCTGCTGTCTGAGATTTTTTGCATGAAAAAAGACAGAAAATCAAAAAACATAAAGCTACAAGGCTAAGAATACGTCTGAATAATTTAAACATACTTGAGAATAAATCGCTCTGCTTATTAATGTCAATAAACATGCATAATTACTATAGAAAAAAAAACAAAAAGGCTGTAAGATATGAAATATTATCAAAAAGGAGTCTTTTTTTTAGACCATTTATAAAATGAAAACACTGATAATTATTCCGGCATATAACGAAAGCGGCAACATCGAACGTGTTGTAAATAATCTCCGCAACAATTATCCGCAGTTTGATTATGTAATTATAAATGACGGCTCAAAAGACAATACAGCTGAAATCTGCCGTAAATGTGGCTTTAATCTTATAGATCTGCCTGTAAATCTTGGTCTTGCAGGCGCTTTTCAGACCGGCATGAAATATGCGCTGCAAAATGATTATGATGCGGCGATTCAGTTTAACGGCGACGGGCAGCACAGACCCGAATATATTGAAAAAATGGAAGCAGAGATGGTTGTTTCTGGTGCAGATATTGTAATCGGCTCAAGATTTGTAACTGAAAAAAAGCCGTTTTCACCACGCATGGCAGGCAGCCGCTTAATCTCGCTTCTGATACTGCTTACGACGGGCAGACATATAAAAGACCCTACTTCAGGCATGCGCTTGTACGGCCGCAAAGTTCTTAAAGAATTTGCAGACAAGCCGAATTACGGTCCAGAGCCAGATACGATTGCCTATCTTTTAAACCGCAATTGTACTGTAAAAGAGGTGCAGGTCGTTATGGATGAAAGAATTGCAGGAACGTCTTATTTAAGCTTTATGTCGTCTCTGCATTATATGCTGCGCATTTGTCTTTCAATTCTTTTTGTTCAATGGTTTAGAAAGAGAGGCTGAAAATGACACCGGTTTTACAAATTTTATTGATAATAATCTCTGTACTGACATTTGCGTATATCATCGTGAATATCAGAAAGTCAAAAGTAAAGCTTGAATCACTGATATTCTGGATTATTTTCGGTCTGATGCTTATCGTGTTGAGTGTCTTCCCTAAAATAGCAATTTTTGCATCGTCTCTTGCAGGCTTTTATGCACCGATAAACTTTATTTTAGTATCAATTATTTTTCTTCTCATTTATAAAGTTTTTACTCTGACAATGCACCTTTCTCAAATTCAGCAGAAACTTGAAGACCTTGTAAGATACATAGCACTAAAAGAAGCAGAAAAAGAAAAAACAGAAAAACAGAATAAGGATGAACCGAATGAATAAAATCAATCTTTTTTTTAAGAGCCATAAAGGGCTCTCTTTAATAATCCTTGTTTATTTGATTTTTTCCTTTTATTTTGTCTCAAAAATAAGCCATTTTCTTTTAAATTCAAAATATAAGTCTACAGCTGAACAAGCCCTGTCTGACATGCCGCTTTATGAAAATGAAAGCTATTCATTTGATCTGGTAGCAAAGAATTCTCATTGGAGCGGTATTACGGTATTCTTTGACAGAATAGAAAAAGAAGCTCCTGTTTCAGTTTCAATGCAGATTCAGGATGAAAGCGGCAAAGTTGTTTTTGCCTATTCACCTGTACCAAAAGACTTGGACAACGCAAACGGCTACTTCAGATTCAATTTTGCAAATGCAATAAAAGCAAAAAACGGAACTTATAAAGTGACCGTCTTTGGAACTAACATAAATCTAAAGCTGGTTTCTCAGACTGAAGCTGCTGCATACAAGCTTTACGGCAACCTGCTTAAGCAATTTTTAATTCCTTTTATAGCAATGCTTTGTATAGGATTGCTTTTTGCAGGTTTCATCGTCATTTATATCGTTTATATAAAGCAGCTGAAACCAGAGCAGCTTTTTCTTGTGGCAGCCGTTATTTTCGGGCTGTTTTTCATGTTTATTATGCCGCCTCTTACAGTCGGTGACGAATGCCGCCATTTTGATACGGCCTATGATTTGTCGAATAGATTCCTCGGCATAAAAAGCACCGTGCCGAATCAGATGATGAAGCGCACTGCAGACTTGTCGTTAGTTCCGCCTGATTATATGCAGAACCAGAACTGGACGCTGTTCAATTATTATGAAGAAATCTGGCCTCATGTTTTCAGTCAGCTTAAAAAGCCTCAGGATTATTCACTTATAAGCGTATATCCGTATGCTTCAAAGCTTAATGCGTATTTCTTTATGTATCTGCCATCAGCTATAGGCATTACGTTAGGCAGACTCTTAAAATTAAATTTTCTGCTGACATTTTTATTAGGGCGTTTTTTCAACCTTTTGATTTTCATTTTTGTAGGATATTACGCTTTAAAAAAATATTCTTATGGAAAAACTTTCTTTGCGACCTTTGCACTTGCTCCGATGTTTATTCACCAGATTGCCTCTTACTCTTATGATTCAGTTTTGCTGTCGCTGACCTTTTATTTTGTTCTTGCTGTTTCAGCTATTATTACAGAAAAGCGGACTGTTGCAAAAAAAGAATGCATTTGTCTTTGTCTTGCAATTTTCTTATTTGCTTCTACTAAAGTTGTTTATTTTCCACTAGTTTTTCTTCTGCTTTTTCTTAAAAAGGAAAATTTCTCATCGCTAAAGTCGAAAAGATTATTCTTGTTTTCAGCTTTTATTTGTTTTGCTGCAAGTTTTGTTTTCGAGTTTTTTTATCAAAAATGGAATATAAACTTGATTAATATCGAACAGGTTGTTGCTGCGAACAATGAAATTCCGAAAGCGAGCAGTGCTTCGCTTGCACCTATAAATGCTGTAACAGAAATGACAGGTGTAAAATGGGTTTTAAAAAATCCTCTGACATATGCGTATA
>CADBUT010000004.1 GCA_902797925.1 uncultured Spirochaetaceae bacterium | reverse complement strand
GTCCATAAAGTTTTCCGGTTGTGTTTGGTCTTAATTAAAATGACATTCTTTGTTGTTTGTGTCATTTTAGATTTTCATTATACAGTGTGTTAAAAAAAAAAACAACACGTCAAAGACGTGCTGTTTTAAATAGAACTGATTGCTGCGTCTTAGAATTTCTTACCCATAATAAGACGTACAATTGCAATAACAAGGCATGTACCAAGAATAGCAATAATCAGCTCAACGATAAATCCGCCACCGATGTGAAGTACTCTTGTAGCAATTGCATCGCCCAAAACTGCACCGATAATTCCGAGAAGACAGTTCAACCAGAATCCGTGCTTGCTCTTCATTAAAAGTCCTGCAAGCCAGCCGACAAGTGCACCAACCAAAATTGTGATAATAATAGAAACTATCATTGCATTCACCTCAAGATGAAAAGTTAGAGCTTTATAAAAAGCCCTTTAAAAATGATTATAACACGCTTATTTTAAAAGTGAAAAGAAAATTATGTCATGCTGAATTAGTTTCAGCATCTCATTTTGCGCAGATTGTCGGGTCACGCCCGACAATGACACAAATCACATACAGTGCTGCCTTACAATGCTGATGATCGCGTCGCCGTAGCGGTCGGCCTTTACTTCGCCGATGCCGTAAATGTCCGTGAGCTGCGACAAAGCTACGGGCTTTTTGGCCGCAATGTCCTGCAATGTTCTGTCACCAAAAATTACATACGGCGGAACTTCTGCTTCTCTTGCAAGTTTTCTGCGCATTTCTTTGAGCGCTTCAAGTATAGCCATTCCCTTTATATCAGAAGAATTCAGAATGTGTTTGCGTGAACCTGTTTTGCCGGGCTTTTGTGTTTGTGCCGGTGTATTTGTGTGCGGAACAAACGGCAGGCGGACTTCGCCTCTGTCCCGCAAGGTGTCTTTTGCGTCTTGTGTAAGACTTAGCACCTGATAATCTGAGCTTTTTCGCAAAAAGCCTGCGTCAATCAAAAGATTCACAAGCTGGTACCAGTCCTGCTTTGAAAATTCTGTACCGATGCCGAAAACTGAAAGCTTATGGTGCCCGTAGTCAAGAATCCGCTTCTGTCTTGAACCGAGAAGTACGTCTATAACATAAGACGCGCCGAATTTTTCGCCAGTGCGCAAAATTGCAGAAAGCAGTTTCTGCACCGGAATAGTCACATCTGTTTCAGTTTCTTCTATATTTAAGCCCGAAGCGCAAATGTCGCAGCATAAATCAGGCTCTGCTTTTTCAGATTCTTCAAGCAATTCACCGAAGTGTGCAAGAAGCAGAGAGCGGCGGCAAGTACGGCTCTGTGCAAAAGCGTTCATCGCTTCAAGCTGTTTTTCTGCTGCGGCTAATTCTGTGCCGGTTTTGTCCTGCATAAAAAAGCGGATTTTGTTCGTGTCGGCATAGCTGTAAAGCAAAAGCGCGTGCGCATTCTCGCCGTCGCGCCCCGCACGCCCAATCTCCTGGTAATATTGCTCAAGCGATTTCGGCATGTCGTAATGCACCACAAAGCGCACATTGGGCTTGTTTATGCCCATGCCGAAAGCAAGCGTTGCAACAATAATCGGCGTTTCATCTTGAACGAAAAGCCGCTGATTTTCAGCACGCTCTGAATCTGGCAGCCCTGCATGATAGGGCAGTGCCTTGTAGTCCTGTTCCTGTAAGAATTCCGTCAGCTCATCAACCTGCTTCCTGGAAAAGCAGTAGATTATTCCGCTTTCGTTCTTGTGTTCTTGCAGAAATTCTAAGAGAAGCTCGTCTGCCCTTGAAAGCTTAAAGCTTGTGGGCTTTTTCAGTATTTTATGAACATTCTGCGGCTGTCCTGCCTTTGATTTGACCTCAAGAAAGATGTTCGGCCTGTTGAAAGTTGAAACGAATTCGTTGAAACCAAAGCCGTAAGCCTTTGAGCCGAGCTTCAGGCTGCGCTTAATGTCATTCCGTACAGTCTGTGTAGCGGTTGCTGTTAGCGCAAGGCACACTGCTTCGGGGTGCTGTGCGCGCACAGACGCAATCATGCGGTATTCGGGGCGGAAATCGTGCCCCCATTCTGAAATGCAGTGCGCCTCGTCTATCGTTATGAGCGAAACCTGTACATTTGCAAGCAGCTGCTGCATACGCTCCGTGACAAGCGTTTCAGGTGCGCAATAAACCAGCTTTACTTTTCCGCCTCTTATAAGAGACGTGTTGAGCGAATATTGGTCAAGTGTAAGCGAGCTGTTCAAGAAAAGCGCGTCGATGCCCGCTTCTTCAAGCTGAGAAACCTGGTCCTGCATCAATGCAATAAGCGGCGAAACCACGATTGTAATGCCTTTGAAAACAAGTGCCGGAATCTGGCAGCAGAGCGACTTTCCGCCGCCGGTCGGCATTACAGCCAATGTGTCGTTGCCCGAAAGCACAGATTCTATAACTTGAAGCTGCCCCGGTCTAAAGCTTTTATAGCCGAAATGCTTTTTTAGCAGCGAAATCAAAGATTTTTCTGAAAAATTACATTGCATCAATTAAGGTTATTCCATTTATTGCATATTGTAAAGAAAACGTTTCCTTTGTGTTTTACTGACATATCAGTATGTAGAATGTTTTTCTTTTGAATATGTTGCAATTGTTGCGGTTTTTTGTCATACTTTCCATATGATGACGATTTGTAAAGATTATTCAAGAAAAATGAAGAACGCTGCAATTAACCCTGCTTTTTTAAGATTTTTGATTTGTCTTTTTATTTTTGCCTTGCTTACTTTGACCGTTACAATGAAATTGCAGACTTTAGTTCAAAAAACTGTTGCTGATGAATTTATTCAGTTAGAACCGGTTGTAGAAGAGGTCTCTTCTGTAGATCCCGATGATTTTCAGAAAATAGCTGTAAATCATGCAAAAAAGACAGACACTGGCCTGCTTCTTTACAGAGATGAAGCTACAAGACCTAATGTTGTCTGGTTTTATACTCATATAACCGGAAGTGAAACTGTGGCAAACGCTATTCTTGAAAATGCGGATAAAAATGATATTCCGCTGTCTTTAGCATTTGCGCTTGCTTATGTAGAAAGCCGTTACAAGATACGCGCCGTAAACCACAACAAGAATTCTACAATAGACCGCGGTTTGTTCCAGCTTAACAGCTCTTCTTTTTCAAAGCTTACTGAAGAAGAATATTTCAACCCGGACATAAATGCAAAACATGGTTTGACTCACCTGCGTTTTTGCCTTGATACAGCCGGAAACGAAGTTGCTGCTCTTGCCATGTACAATGCAGGAACTGTAAAAGTTAAGTCTGGTTCAACACCGCAGATGACTCTTGATTATGTTTCAAAAATTATGAGTTACCGTGAAGGCCTTGAATCATTGTTTGCACAGGAAATTGTTGCAAAACATGAAACAAAACAGCCTGTAAGACTTGCCGCATTAAACTGACAAAACAAGCTGTTTCATGAGCGATTCAACTGTATTTTATAAGTCGTGCTTTCTCTGCCCAAGACGCTGCAATGCAAACAGAAACAGCGGGAACACCGGTTTTTGTGCCGAAACTTCTGAGCTAAGGCTTGCGTGGGCAGGACTTCATTTTGGTGAAGAACCCTTCATTACAGCGGCAGGCGGTTCGGGAACAATCTTTGTTACAGGCTGCAACCTCAAATGCGCTTTCTGTCAGAATTATCAGATTTCGCAGAACGGCATGGGCGCACCTGTAGATTCAAATACATTTGTAAAGATTTGTCTTGCCTTGCAGGATGCCGGTGCAGAAAACATAAATATAGTAACCGGAAGCCATGCAGTTGGAACTTTAGCGCCATATCTAAGAATTGCAAAATCTGCCGGCCTGCAGATTCCTGTATGCTGGAACTGCTCTGCTTATGAATCAATTGAAGCCTTAACCCTGCTGTCTGATGTAGTCGATATATGGCTGCCTGATCTGAAAACGCTTAATCCGCTTATGAGCGAGGCTGTTTTTGCCGCAAAAGATTATCCGCAAGTTGCAAAGCATGCAATTCGCTGGATGACAGAGCACAGCGAACCTGAATTCACTACAGTTTTTGACAAGCAGGGCAAAAAACATCAGAAGATGCTTTCGGGCGTAATCGTGCGCCACCTTGCTTTACCCGGTAGAATCGAGGATTCTGCGCTAGTTCTCGACTGGTTCGAGAAACACGCTGACAAAAGGGCTTATCTTTCGTTGATGAGTCAGTATACGCCTGTACCTTTCAGTTCAGAAGAAATGAAAAAGCGGCAGAACTCATTGAATGCGTTCCAAAACCGCTTTATAGAACAAAACGAATTTGATAAATTGCAGGAAATGCTTGAGTCTTATGAAATTGAAAACGGCTTTTATCAGGAATTAGTTCAGGATACGGAATGGCTTCCTGATTTTAGCCTTATTCAGCCATTTTCTTCAGAGCTTGCCCGCCCGATCTGGCATTGGTCAAAGCCTTCGGAGATATTGAGCTAAATTATAAGACCTTGCGCTCGACAATTGTACTCATTATAGAAGAAAGCACGTCGAGAGGCAGATCTTCTGCTTCTGCATTGACTGTATCATTGATTTCAGCCCAGTCTTTTTTTGAGAAATTCTGGTCAGGCTCAAGCTGGCCGTCAAAAAGAGCAAGCACATTTGCAAGCCAGTCTATGTTCGTTTTCTGCGGTTCTTCCGCAAGTGCCGCGCTTTTTTGAATATAAGTCTGTTCCCAATATTCGGCGAGCGGCTCTGCAATGCATTCCAAGCCTCTGCTGTATGAAATGAAAAGCTTTTCTATGGCGCGGCTCGCCCTCAAGCCGTCGTAATTTCCGTTGTGGTCTGCGCGTTCATGCTTAAGGCAGCGCTGAACGTCGGCGTAAAATTTTCCTAAATCTGTCATAGCCTTATGATAACCGATTTTCAAATAAGTTTATAGGCTTTGAAGTTTTGCACAAAGAATTCCGGCAAGAAATCTTTTTGCATGATTAAAGCGCGGTAATTTTGATAATTCTTTATTTTACAAAGATTTATGCTTTGTTTTGCGCGCGTCCGTCTATTGCAAAATAGGCGCAAAAAATTGAATTTTTTCTTGACTTTAAATCTAAGTAAACGTAAACTGAGTTTATGAACTTAAGAACTGTTTTAACCACTGACACTGTAAACTTGCATCTCAAAGGCACAACAAAAGAGCAGATTATTGATGAGATGCTTGATATTTTGGTAAATGCTGGCAAGGTAAAAGATAAAGAGACTGCAAAAGCTTGTGTTCTTGACCGCGAACATAAGATGTCTACCGGCATGAAGCATGGAATCGCCATTCCGCACGGAAAGACTGATACTGTTGACGATTTGGTTGCTTGTATCGGTATTTCTGATAATCCTGTTGATTTCGATTCGCTCGATCAGGAACCATGCCGTATTTTCATTATGACATTGTCTCCAGTCAACAAGACAGGTCCGCATCTTCAGTTCCTCGCTGAAGTAAGCCTTCTTTTCAAGAGCGCTGAAAAACGTCAGGAAATTTTGAAGACTGTTGATAAAGCAGAAGTTATCAGAATTTTGACTGAATAGTCTGAAATTTTGTTTTTCTAACGTGAATAGACCGCTGTTCTGGCGGTCTATTGTTTTTTATAGCGAATTCCTAAAAAGAAATTATGAAACTATCAGAAAAAGACTATTTTGCGCAAGATTATAAGCTTGCAACCGCAGCCGGAAAGCACTTTGAAGCGGCGTCCATCATTAAGCTTTCATCAAAAGACAATTTTGAACAAATCGGAAAAGCCCAAAAAGATAAGCTTTATATAATTGAATTTGACTCTGCTTTTGCAGGCGTTGCGCCAGATGAATTCGATGAAGCTTTTCTTGCGTCTTTCCGCGAAAGCTTGAAAAAGCTTGAAGAGGGCGGCGCAGTGTTTTTGCTAAAGCCTTTGCTTGCCGGTGCTGTTGCCACAGAAGAAGATGCAGAAAACTTGAATGCGCTTTTCTATCATATTGCGCGCCGCCTTAAAGACTGCGCCTGTGTTGCCGGTTTTGACTTATCAGCTTTAGACGCAGATGTTAAGCGCAAAGCCGCCGTTATAGACGCGCTCAAAAAGAAACACCCCGAATATGTCTATTTGCTTAAAGACAAAGCAGAAGCCGCTGCTATTGAAGGTGATTATCCGGGGCGGTTTGTACTTTACTAGCTGATTACCGGCTTTGATGTTGTGCACTCTTGCGCATAAGCTTTGCTGCTTGGCACGCGTTGTGCATGGCT
>CADBUT010000003.1 GCA_902797925.1 uncultured Spirochaetaceae bacterium | reverse complement strand
GAAAGCAGGTTATAGCCGTTTGCAGTAAATCTTATGATTTTTGCCTTGTTCTTGGGCTTTTCATCAAAAGTCTGCGGTTTTTCCTGTATTGAATCGAAAACAGGTTTTTCATCTGCTTCTTTCTGCATTGTTTCAAGCTGGGTTAATATCTGCTGAAGCAAGGTATTTGTTGTTGCAGAATTATTAGCCTGCGAGCTGTTTTTCCCGAGTAGGGAAGAAATTATGTCGCCGCTTTCGCCGGTGTTGCCGGAAAAATAACGTGTAAAGTCAGCAAGACTTGCTGCTGTAAGATAACTTTCATTTTCGCGGGCAGATTTTGTACCGGTTTTATCGGCGGTTTGTGTATTTTTGGCCGGCTCATTTGCAGCAGGTGTATTAGACTGTGTAACTTTCGGAAACGAAGAAAAAGCAGGCATTTCGGGTGAAGATACTGTCGGCATTGTCTGTGCAAAAACCGGCAGATAAGCTAAGCAAATAAGAATAATAATAGCTGAATGTTTCATGTATTAATTCTACCTTGTAAAGCAATGTACCGCAAGCTTTTATGCGCGCTTACGGTTGAAATTTCATCAAAATGGTTTGTAATTTCCACTTAAAGCAAGAAGTGCAAAAATATAAAGGCAATTGTCGTAATAGCGTCTTTTGCCTGTGCGGAGCGGTGTGTGCCAGAAAAGACGGACAAAATGCTCGGCGGTTTTAAGGCTTTCTTGGTCGGCGTTAGGATTTGCAAAGATTGCAAGACTTGACTGTGCAAGAGTAGCTAGTAGCCCGACAGGATGAAGAGCTGTACCTTCAACTGGTGTTCCGTCAATTTTGTAGATGCCGTAATCGCATGGAGCAATGTCTTTAAAGAAGTTCTGAATTGCTTTTACACGCTCATAAAGCGGCTGTGTCGTTCCGTTCCATAATGCGTCAAGCCCGACATTTGCGGCTGTTCTGTATGAATCGCTGTAAAACCAGCCGTGATCGCCCCATGCACAATCTAAGACAGGTGTGCCGTCAAAATGCGCATATTCTGGACAAAGACCAGTGTCTTTGTTCATGCTTTTTTCAAGATATTCGCGACTTGCTTTTGCAGCTCTTTTCCAGAAATCATGGTTGCCTGCATCAAATTCGGCAAAAAGCTCATAAAAATGCGGTAAATGATATGAAGGGTCTGTGTCAGGGCAAGCCGGCACAAAAAGAATGTAGCCGTTTTTGCTGTTCCACATAGGATATTTGTGTGTAAGACATGTGTTAAGCAGGCTTTTTGCTTCAGCTTCATAATTGTAGATGCCTGAACCGTTGCCCCATCTTTTTGAAGCAAAGAAAAGAGCCATTGCATAGAATTCTTCGCCGTCTGGGGCCGGGCCCTCTGCATTATGCTTGCCTTCAAGAGTGCAAGACCATGCAAAATAGCCTTTCATTTTTCCTTCAGTCATGAACATATATTTTTTTGACCAGTTCCAGAGACTGTCAAAAATGTCCTTGCGGTTCATCTGAACGGCCATCATCATGCCGTAAGACATGCCTTCTGTGCGTGCATCAATGTTGCCAGTATCTTCCATGCAGCCTAAATCGTCTGTCTGCTGATGATAGAATTTCTCTTTTGAAGACTGGTCAAAAACTGTATTCCAGACTTCCTGTATGCGGCTGTCAATTTCAGATTGTGAATATCCTAGTTCTAAAAGCAAATTTCTCATGGCTGAATCCTAATGGAAGAATATTTTCAATTCTATCAGTAAATTTACCCATAAAGGCAAAAAAAATGCAGGCAGGCAAAAAAAAAGCGCAGACTCAAAAAGTCGTGCGCTTTCTTCAGTTTCAGGCTGCTATTACTGGAGCAAGCCCAAAATTGACTGTGGCTGCTGATTTGCCTGTGCGAGCATTGCAAGACCAGACTGTGTAAGAACCTGATTCTTTGTGTGCTCAACCATCATTTCTGCCATATCAGTATCACGGATGCGTGATTCTGCTGCCTGGAGGTTTTCAGCACCAATATCAAGACCTACGATTGTATGTTCAAGACGGTTCTGGTAAGCACCGAGGTCTGCACGCTGCTTATTGATTCTCTTGAGTGCTTCGTCAAGTGTATTGATTGCGCGGTTAGCATCATCCGGTGTTTCAAGAGAGATAATCTCTTCTGTACCCAATGCGCGGACACCGAGAGCTGTAGCTGTCATTGTGCCGATGAAAGCCTGTGTGCGCTGGTCCATGTTTGCACCAATGTGGAACCACATAGAACCTGTAATTGTATTGTCGCCGTTATCTTTTGCATAACGTCCTGTGAGCATGTTCAAACCGTTGAACTGAGCTGTTGATGCAATGCGGTCAACTTCAGCAACGAGCTGTGAAACTTCAACCTGAATCTGCATACGGTCTTCTGCAGTGTAGATACCGTTGGCTGACTGTACGGCAAGTTCGCGGATGCGCTGAATAATGTCAGTTGTTTCCTGAAGATAGCCTTCTGTTGTCTGAATAAATGAGATAGCGTTCTGGGCGTTTTCTGAAGCTTTATTCAAACCGCGGATCTGTGCACGCATTTTTTCTGAAACAGCCAAACCTGATGCATCATCGCCTGCACGGTTGATTTTGTAACCAGAAGAAAGCTTTTCCATTGTTTTCTGGCTTGAATTGTTTGTTTCACCTAAAGTTCTGTTAGCAAACATTGCACTAAGGTTGTGATTAATAACCATATTTTTTCTCCCTTCCAAAAAATTTTAATGCCTGATACTAATCTATCGGTGAACGGAAATAAGACTTTAGAATTTGTTTGAATATTTTGAAAATCAATGGAAAGGCTTGTCGCTTAGCTTATAAACCGTTAAAATATTCTGCTATGCTGAATCCTACAAATCCGCTGATTGTTCAAAGCGACCGTACAATTTTGCTTGATGTTCATGCACCGCTTGCAGAAGAATGCCGTAACGCACTTATTCCTTTTGCAGAGCTCGAGCGCTCACCGGAACATCTTCATACATATAGATTAACTCCTCTGTCTTTGTGGAACGCCGTCAGCGCTGGTTTTACTGCAGATGATGCAATTTCAACATTAACTGAATATTCAAGATTTCCTATGCCGCAGCCGGTAGAATTCTGGATTAAGGAAACAGCCGGAAAATTCGGAAAGCTGAAAATGACGCTGCCGGAAAATGCTGACGCAGCAACCTGCGATTTTTTGTTTCTTGAAACGGCATCGATTCCAATTTATAAGGAAATAAACGCCGCAAAGCAGATGAAAGACTATCTTTCGCCTGACCCGGACGATAAAAAGCTGCGCTTTGTGCTTAAACTGGTTAACCGCGGAATTGTAAAGCAAAAGCTTTTGCAGCTAGGCTGGCCAGTTGAAGACTTAGTTCCGCTTAGAGACGGCGAACCGCTTGAAGTAACCATGCGCGAAAAATGCCGTTCCGGTGCTGTTCTTAAAGTGCGGGAATATCAGAAAAAGGCGGCGGACGCACTTGTCGGCGACAAAGGGCCGGGAACAGGTTTCGGCACAATTGTGCTTCCATGCGGGGCAGGCAAAACAATCGTCGGCATGGAGATTATGTCCCGGCTTAAGACGAGTACGCTTGTTGTAACAACAAATATTTCTGCTGTTCACCAGTGGATAGCGGAGCTTCTCGACAAGACAAATCTTGAAGAAGGCCAGATTGGTGAGTACACGGGCGAAGAAAAAGAAATTAAGCCTGTCACAGTTGCAACTTATCAGGTATTAACTTGGCGGCCTGACCCAGATTCGCCTTATCCGCATTTTGATCTGTTCAGAAAAAGAGGCTGGGGCTTAATCATTTATGACGAGGTTCATCTGCTGCCTGCTCCTGTTTTCAGAATTACGGCGGAGCTTCAGACTATAAGACGCGTCGGGCTTACTGCAACGTTAATAAGAGAAGACGGCTGCGAAGGGCATGTTTTCAGCCTTGTAGGGCCAAAGCGTTATGATGTGCCGTGGAAGGAGCTTGACACTTCGGGCTGGATTGCAGAAGCTGAATGCATAGAAATACGAATTGACTTGCCGGAAGATAAAGAAATTGAATACGCGGTTGCCAATCAGCGGGCAAAGCACAGAATTGCAAGCGACAATGTTTTAAAGCGTGGTGTTGCCAAAAAGCTTATAAATCTCTGTCCCGAAGATAAAATCCTTGTAATCGGGCAGTATATTGAGCAGCTTGAGATTCTGGCAGGCGAGCTTGGTGCACCGCTTATAACAGGTAAAACTTCAAATGCAGAGCGCGACAGAATTTATGCGTCTTTCCGTTCTGGTGAAAACCGCATAATTGTAGTTTCCAAAGTAGCCAACTTTGCGATTGATCTGCCTGACGCTTCTATGGCAATTCAAATTTCCGGTACTTTTGGAAGCAGACAGGAAGAAGCGCAGCGTCTTGGGCGGCTGTTAAGACCGAAAAACCGTAAAGCAAGGTTTTTTACGCTGATTACGCGCGGTACAGTTGAAGAAGAATTCGGTATGCACCGTCAGAAGTTTTTGGCGGAACAAGGCTATGATTACCGCATTTTAAAGTATGTCGATGACGAAAGTCTGCATGAAGCGGCTGATTTATAAGGATTTTTGATGGAACAGACTGAACATGCACAAGCTGTGCTGGCATGGCGTGAATCGCTTGTAACATTAAATGATACGCATTTTTTTGAGCTTTTGCGGATGTATCTGGGTGAAATCAAGACGCCGTATAACAAGCAGAAACTTATAGAAGAATTGAGCGCGTTTTTGCGAAAAGACGAAAACGTTTCTATGATTGTGCGTCTTTTGTCACCGAACGATATTCTGATACTTTCAGCTATAAAAATATTGAATCTGCCGACACAGGAAAAGCTTTCTCAGTTTTTTTCTACTGATTTTTCTTTTGCAGAATTATATGAGCGGCTGCTGAATCTTGAAGAACGTCTGCTGATTTATAGAAAAACCGAAAACAAGCAGATTCGTTTTGTGCTGAATCCGCTGCTTGAGCCTAAGATTGAGCCGCTGCTTTCGGTTTCTGTGCTGATGCCGTCAGGCAGTTTCTCAGGTACAAGAAACACAATATTTGAGCCTTCTTCAATCTTTTTTGCTTCAATTTTTTCAATTTTTTTCCATTATAAAGATTTATGCAAAAGTGACGGTACGCTTAAAAAGAAGGGTGAAAATCTCATCGCTTCGGTTTTCCCGTTTATGGAACAGGCTGACGGTAAAGAGATTTTTCAGCTTGTTTTTGACGGCTTAAAAAATTTGCAGCTTTTGGTTCAGCAGGGTGCAGATTATGCGCCAAATATGGAACGCTGGAAGCAGTTTGCGGCTTTAGATGATGCGGTGCGTTTATGCTATTTGTGCGCGGCTTCGTGCTCGCACTTTTCAAATGAAATGCTTTTAAAGCACGCGCAGTTTGTATTTTCGCTTTGCAGTTCTGTGCCTGACGGCGGCTTTTCGTACCCTGTTTTGATGCGGCTCGCTCTGCTGCAGAGCGAAAAAGCCCCTGAACCGTTCACGCTGAAAAAAGGAAGGCTCGCTTCTTTGCTTGAGGACATAAAGCCCGCAAAAATTGACGGAATTGAGGCTGGTAATGATTCTCAGCTTTCGATAGAGCTTTCTACAGTTGTTAAGCAGATAATTAAGATGAAGCTTCTTGTTGAGTCTGACGGTGTTTTTGTAAGGGCTGAATTTTTTGACAAGGCTTTACAGAACCACAATTCAGATATTAAAGCAGATTTACCTGAAATGTTGAAAGGACGCCTATCGCTTAATCCTGATTTTTCTGCTGCTCTTATTCCGGGTGCGGCTCTTTCAGAAATGCTGCCGCTTATGCAGATTTTGTGCATAACCCGTTTTGATACAGTTCCAGTTTTTGAAATTTCAAAGCAGTCTTGCAGCAGTGCATTTGACTGCGGCATGAGCACTGCAGAAATCAAAAAGATTCTTCAAGCTGCATCAGCATACGAGATTTCGCAGAGCATAGATTTTTCGCTTGAAGAGTGGGAACACGCGTACAATTCGGTTACGCTTTATAAGGGCTACGTTCTCAAAGTTGATAAGGAAAAGCGCGCGGTAATTGAAAGCAGCAGTGTGCTTAAGCCTTATCTGCTTGCAACACTTGCCGACGGTGTTTATCTTTTTGATTTTATAGACGATGAGCAGGCTGGCGAGCTTCTAAAAAAGAGCGGGCTTGAATATATCGGCGCTGTAAAAACATCAAAGACCGTGCGCCGGCCTTTACCGTTTTCTGCATTGAGAAGCGGTGAAAACCTGCTTATAAAAGAGCCTGAAAGAGAAGCTCTGCCCAAAAATGAGCGCGATAATCTTTTGAGCAGCTTTTATGCGGAACTTGAGAACAAGCATTTGCCTGAAGAACAGGCTGACGGCCTCCGCTCAAGAATCAGAAGAAAGATTATAGTAAATGCAAACCAGCTCCGCGGAGAATCTGTGCGTTTTGAGCGCATTGAGGCAGGCGGCATGGACTTTTTAGGTAAGGTACATGTAATAGACCATGCAATTTCTACCGGCAGCATGATAGAAATCTCGTTTGATGAAGAAAGCGAGCGCATTGTCGGCACGCCAATCGGAATTGAAAAAAGCGAAGGCGATGCGCTGCTCAAACTATGTGTCGAGCCGGACAAAAAAGTACGCGTAGTTTCTGTCAGCCGAGCCGGTTTTATCAAACGGATACGCGGCGCAATTTTCAAAGAGATTTAGGCAGGTGTTT
>CADBUT010000002.1 GCA_902797925.1 uncultured Spirochaetaceae bacterium | reverse complement strand
ACGGTGTCCGTGATGTTCTTAAAGGCATTTTGATTCCATTGTGGAACAGTTACAGCTTCTTTATAACATACGCCAACATTGACAATATTCAGTGTGAAGGCAAATATTTCTCTAACGGAAAAGCTGTAACAATGCCAGACAACCCGCTTGACAGATGGATTTTGTCTGTTACGCAGAAGATGGTCAAAGACACAACGGAAGCAATGGATGCTTATGATTTGAGCCGTGCAATTGACCCGATTGTTTCGTTCATCGACCAGATGAACAACTGGTATATCCGCAGAAGCCGCCGCCGTTTCTGGAAAAGCGAAAATGACGGTGACAAGCGCGAAGCTTATGAGACTTTATACGCAGCGTTAAAGACTTTCGCGCTCGTTGCGGCTCCGGTAATTCCGTTTATTACAGAAAGCATCTGGCAGAATATCCGCCTTAAAGATGACGCCGCTTCGGTTCATCTTGCAGATTATCCTGTTTATAACGAATCAATGCGCGACACGGCGCTTGAATTCAAGATGGATACTGTACAGAAAGCTGTTTCAATGGGAAGAAGCTTGAGATACCAGTATAACTTGAAGATCCGTCAGCCGCTTAAGAGCGTTGAACTTGTTACACGCGACATCGAAGAGAAGAAAGTTCTTCTCGAAATGGAAGACTCAATCCGCGAGGAATTGAACGTAAAGAAAGTAGTATTCCACGAAAAAGAATACGAGCTTGTTGAATACAAGGCTAAAGCTAACTTCAGAACGCTCGGCAAAGAGCTTGGCCCGCTTATGAAGGCCGCTTCTGTAAAGATTGCCGCTCTTGATGCAGACGTAATTCAGTCTATAATCGACGGCTCTGTAATTTCAATTGACGTTGAAGGCAAGAGCGTTGATCTTGATACAGACAAGATTATTATCGAGCGCATCGAAAAAGCCAACCTTAAGGTTTTGAACGAAGGCACATTGACTGTTGCACTCGACACTGAAATTACTGAAGAGCTCCAGCTTGAAGGCTATGCAAGAGATTTTATCCGCGGCGTGCAGAACTTGAGAAAAGAATCTGGTCTTGCCGTAACAGACAGAATCGAGCTTACTGCAAGCGGTTCGGCTGCTCTTAAAAAAGCTTTTGAAATGTTTGCAGATTTCATTGCAGCTGAAACTTTGGCTGTTAAGACTGTTTGGGCAGATTCTCTTGCAGATGGCACAGAGATTCCGGCTGGCGAAGAAAACTGGAAAGCGGTGGTAAAACGTGCGTAAGTCTGGTATTTTATTCGCCGCAGCTTTGTCTGCAATTCTGATGAGCAGCCTTTTGGCAGGCTGTGCATCAGGTAAAAATGCAAAAGATACGTCGGTTAAGACAGAACAGCCAAAGGTGCGCATAGCACATCCGTATGAGTTTTTCGATTTTGATAAAGATTTGTACATTACATTTCCTGTTGCCGGAAACGAAGTGCTTTTGCAGTCTCTAGTAAAAAAAATTGCACCGGAAATGAAAGATTTTGCGCTCAAACAGCTTATCGAAAAGACTGACAACTTCTATCTTGCAAGCACGCTTGATTTTCTTGCTGTTGAAGGTCAGAAGCCGAATTTTCAGTTTGTAGCAACCGGCTCTTATCCGCTTTCGTATAATTCAATGCTTTTTACAAATTCCAACGGATTCCGCGAAGTGCATGAAGAGCAGGATGGACGCGTTTATAACTATTACTACAACAACGCGGCAGAATTTTTCATCGATATCCCGATAAGCGGCTACTGTTTTGCAGATACCGAATATTTGTCGGGCATGATTCTTGCGCAGGAGCATACACGTGCCGGCGAAGTCTACAAGCCGGACTGGCCGGAAGAGGTCTATACCAAGCATTTCCTGTCGCAGAAGAGCAAGACAATAAACTGGTATCTTGCTTCTGCAGAAACAGCAGTAAAAATGCTTCTCGGAGCAAATGTTAAGCTACCAGTTGATTATGCTTACGGTTCAATGTTCCGCGTAGAAGATCAGCCGCAGAACGGTATGCTTTATTCGCTTGACGCTGTGATTGAGCTTTCAGACAAACGGTTTGTACGTCCGAACGTTCTTGTGCTGAAC
The DNA here is from genome assembly GCA_902797925.1 of uncultured Spirochaetaceae bacterium. Classification (GTDB taxonomy): domain Bacteria; phylum Spirochaetota; class Spirochaetia; order Treponematales; family Treponemataceae; genus UBA1240. Next base: position 9,923 of record CADBUT010000002.1, on the reverse strand, counting down.
AAGCTTATGCAGTCGCTTGATAAGGGTGATGCAAACCGTAAAGAGCAGGTAACAGTTCAGCCTGGAAACGGAAATCAGATTGAGATTAAAAATCTCGTAGTTGATTTGACAAATCTTGTTGATAAATTTGATCCGAAACAAAATAAATAATCGTAGAACCGCTTGAAATTATACAGGCGGTTTTTATGTTTTATTTGCAAAAGGAAGATAAATTATGGCGAATAAGGTTATTCTTAAAGCTGAATCACTTGACGGTTATCTTACAGAAAGTGACAGAACATTCATTGAAAAAGTGAATGCTGTTTATTCAAAATCAGAAGAATCTTATAAGATAATTTCTTCCAGTTCTGATAGAACTATAATTGAATCTGAAAAACAAAAAGTAATCAAAAATCATGAAGAAATAAGCGGAATGATTCAGAATTTATGCAGAGAACTTAAGCGCATTAAAATCTATTCATTTGAAACTGAAAAATCTGCCCATGCCGAAGCTTCAAGGGTTATTGCCAAGCTGAGAGACATAAAAACAAACCACAACGAGTTTATGTATTATATACAGCGTGCTTACGAAATGCTGTTCAAGCTTGCTTTTGTAGCACCTGAAAATGAAAACAAAAGCCATTTGTTTGTTAAAACACCTGTAAATATGCCTGTTCAGCAATATTCTGTTCATCAAGTGCCTGACGTTAACGCTAAAATAGCAAATTCTGTAATGTGTGTTATGCTCCGCGGTGCGCTTCTTCCTTCTATGATTATGTCAAAGGAAATTACAGATTATTCAAAAGACGGTTATATCACACCTTTTGCCCTGTTCAAAATCAAACGCGATGACACAAAACACGAATCTGATATGGAATATATCATTGATTTGGATAATTCTTTCTTTGATTTTAAACAGCTTGACGGAAAAGACTTAATTTTTGCAGATCCTATGAATGCTACTGGCGGTTCTCTTGTTACAGTTGTTAAATATCTTGAAAAAAACGGAGTTAAGCCAAAGTCTATAAGCTTTTTTTTTTTTTTTTCAGCTCTTAAAGGCTCAATTCGTGTTGTACGCGCTTTGGAAAACTGTACGGTTTATACATTGTGGATGGATCCTGTACTGAATGAGTCTGCATACATTCTTCCAGGCTTAGGCGATGCAGGTGACAGGCTTAATGGCTGTGATACATCGGATACACCTAGAAACATTATTCAGCTTATAGCAGACTACGGTTCGCACATAACAGATTTGTACCGTACACAAATACGCGAGATAGAGCATATTGTTTTAGGCAGGCACTGATGAGAAAAATATCAAAGCTTCTGCTTCTGACCGCTGTTATTGCATTTTTAGGTGAAAATTGCTTTGCAATTCCTTTTGAAAAAAAGCTTAAAAAAGAAAACGAGTGCGCCGAATATGCAGCAATTGCCGATGCCTACTACGACCAGAAAAATTATAGAAAAGCTTCTGAATATTATGAAAAAGCAAGAAAAGCTCCAAAATTCTATGATGCAATGACTTATAAGCTTGCGTGTTCAAAAGCTCTTGGCGGAGAGTACGTCGCCGCTAAGGATTTATTCGCAGAACTTCTTGCAAAAGAGCCGTCAAACAGGACTTTGCGCGAATCACTCGCTTATTCTACGGTTATGTCCGGCGAGGTAGAATCAGGTGCAGAGATGTACGAATCTTTATCTGATGAAAATCCCGAAGACGGAAACTTAATGCGGAATTACATAAAGGTTTTGATTGCTTCCGGTCAATTGGAAAAAGCAGAGCATCAGTTAGCTGAATATGAGAAGCTGTTCAGTAAAGACGCCGATACAGAATCTTTAAGAAACAAAATCAAAGCTAAGGCTGAAGCTCCAAAAGAAGATGTTTCTAATGAATCTGAAACTTCAGAATCTGAAACAGTCAGTGACGGAGAGTCTTCAGACAAAGAAAACACATCAGAAGACAAAACCGAAGAAAAGACTGATGGATCATCGTCTGAAAAAACTGAAAAGCCGACTGAAAAAAATAAAAAGACTGAAAAATCTGAACCAGAAGAAATTGAAGAAGACCTGATTCCAGATTTTACCCAGGATTTTGATTAATTCTTAGAATATCAGCAATATCAATTATAAAAAACAAACCCCGGACACCGAGACTGCCGGGGTTCGTTCATTTAATACGCCACATTGGCTCTGTTGGCTTTTTCAAGCTCTTCGGTTAAAAACTGCTTGTAACGCTCGGCGTTTACGCGGAAAGCTACAATCGGAAGCTCCGGCTCTTCTAGAGCTTTGTTTACAGCTTCGATAGATTCCTTTACAAGACGCAAACCGGATATAAGACGCATTGCTCTTGTAGAAATACCGAATACAAGCTGATTGACAAGACCAAAGCTTGAAATAACCTGCTTAAGTTCCTGATAAAGAGATTCACTAATAGAAAGAGTTTTGTTTAAGTCTACATTAGGCAGGACGCAGATGTAACTGTCGTCGCTGAATTCAAAAAGCAAGTCTCTGAATTTGAAAGTTTCAATCAAAATAGAAGAAATTTCCTTTGCGCAAGGATGATTGTGCGGAAGATTTTCGACTTTAATATTGATTATAGAAAACTCCTGTTCAGAAGAAGCTGCGCGGACTAATTCTGCGTCAAGGCGTGTTTCAAGATAAGATTCCCAGCTTATGCCTGTTGCAGGAGAAAAAAGCCCCATCGGGTCAATTGTTTTTACAGATTCTCTCTGTTGAATAGGGTTAGCTGGAGTTCTAATTTTGACGGCAGATTCTTGTTCTGGTTTAACTGAATCTGCAACAGCTTTTTCAGGCTGAATAATATTTTCTTCAGTTGTGACAACGGCTTTGCGTGTTTTTTTTGTTTTTCTGCTGAAGAAAAGAACAAGAAGTGCAAGAATTGTACCGCCTGCAATGAAATAAAAGCTGTAAAGAGCATATTCAAAAACCTGGCTGGGCTTTATAAGATAAATAGCTGCCTGTACCTCTGTATCGGTTGTATCATTGTAAGGAATGTCTGTTGAGCGGACAATTAGAGCCGGAGAAGTAACATAAATTTCAGGGCTTGCAGAAGAAGCAGAAATATATTTAGAAGAAAGCGGATATGCAAAATAAGTGTTGCTTTCACTTTTAATTGTAACAGCTGCAATATATTCATTCTGTTTGATTAAATTTCTGAGTTTTTCTAAATAATCTGGTGAAAGGTATGGTGAATTTGAAATTTCATAATTCATGTTTGCAAGAAAACTTCTGAACTGAGCATCGGCTTCATAAGAACCTTTTTGAAGATCATCAGAAACATTAATTGCAAAATAGAAAATTCCAAATGAAAAAATGAAAATTATCAATATAGAAAAAATAACCACAACTTTGTTGGTCATAAAAACTCCAGTAAGGCCTTATTTTTTTGCCATCTTATATGCGTAATCAAAAACAGATTCAATTGAATCAGTGGAACTTTTGTAAAGCCCCGTCCGTTCACACCATGCTGCAAGCGGAAGAATTGCCGCAGTAAGTGCCGGATCGTGATTTTCCAGAAGATTCAACAATCTTACTTTAAAATCGGCATAATCAAAAGACTTGTAAAGTGTTTTAGGCAAAAAAATTGGAACATTTTTTTCAGAGTCAGAATGCTCTCTCTCAAAAATTGAAATGACTTTGCCTTCACTATATTTATAAACTGAAAGCTTCGCATGACAATTTTGAAGGTAAAAATCCAATGCTGAAGCATAGCGCTTCATCACGTCGGTTGTAATAGTAGACTCATCCATGCGGATGACAGGTGTTCTAAACATTAGGGCATTGAAAGCCGTTTCTTTGGGATTAATCACGGTCGAATCATTTTCGAAAGTCGGATCAAGATATGAACCCTTTGCATATGCCTTAGAATTTGTATACGCAAAATCTGCGCCAAAAAGTTCAAACTCTTTGAAACCGGATTTTACAGCAAAATCTAAGGCGGCAACTGTTACTGTGCCTGAAGTTGTGTCGATTTCAGGCGGAAAATACTGGTTATGCTCTTTTGCGTATTGCTTAGCAAAAAGGCAGAGCGGATGATTAGAAGCAAAAAATAATACTGCATTTCCGTTTTTTTGCGCTTTCTCTGCGATTGCCGGATGTGAACATAAATCTGCTGCAAAAAGCGTCTTGCTGTCAGGAAACTTATCAATAAAATGCCTGTATGAAATGTTCTGACCGTCAATTGTAACTACAGCGTCAGCCGTAATACCGTTTTGAAGCAGAATACGCCATGCGGTATCTGTCGCGATAATATAGCGGTTTTCTCTGTTATTTTTTAGAAATTCTATGCCGCCGTCTAAGCTTGGACCGGCACCAATAATTGCGGCACGCTTTCCCAAAGGAAAATCAAAAGAATTTGTGCTTAGGCTTGAAAGTGTCTTTAAGTTGCGCAAAATGTTGCGCTGCCAGACTTTTGCAAAATGTGCCTGCACCGAATAATCTGCGCTTATATTTCCAAGACAATTACGCAAAATGTTTTGAATCTGTTCCTCAGCTTCCGGATTGTACTGAACCCAGGGGCGCAATACTTTGTAGTTGAAATTTCCGAAAAGCTGCGGAATGTACAGATTCCTAAAAGTCGGTTCAAGTTCAGAAATACAGCATAAAGAAAAGTTCTCATTTTTCAGAATGTCTGTAAAATCAAAATGACTGAATAAATCCGCAACAGATTCAGTATTTTTTTCGATAACCAGAATGTGGATATTCTGATGCTGAAGGGCTTTTTTTATATGCGCACCGTTTGCCAAAGCAGAGACTGCTATAAACTGTTTTTCAGATAAATCTATATCATGCAGAAAATTATCAGCGTCTCTTGTTGGATTATAAACAGAAAACAAAGCTTTACCGTCTTTAAGAGCCGGTACAAGTTCATTAGTCTTTGATAATACTGGTGCTGCATAACAAGAATTATCAGTATTTTTTAGATTGAATATAATTTCAGCTAAATTTGGGTTTCTGCTTTTAAGAGCGTTGCAATTTGCTTCAAAAATTCCATTAATTGCCATAACGGTTTAATATTCCTTCAAGCCCGTACAATGAATCTTTAAGATTATTATACATTGTCTCTGACATTTTTTCATGCCGCTGTGAAAGTGAAAGATAATCTCCCAAAGAAAGACTTTTGAACCACAATTCAAGCTCAAAAGGGGCGTTTTCAATCAGTTTATTTGAATTGTAATAATCATCGAAAGATTTTCTTAGTTCTGAAAAATAGCTTTTAAGCGTTTTTGCGCGTTCCGAAGCTGTCTGAATATTTTGAAATTTTAAAGCTTCAAAGTATGCGTCTTTTTTTGAAGTGTATTTTTTTAAAGAATTTTCAAAAGCTTTTTCGTCAATGTCTTCAATATTGCCAAGCTTGAATTTTAGTGGTTCACTACTGTAGTAAACACGTTTTATGCGGCTTGTAAAACTTTCAGGGCGGGTAGAAAACCAGCTGCGGTAAACACTCAATGAGTTATTTGTAAAAGTGCTTAAGGATGTCCGTGTTTCAAGCGGCGACAATCTATCATCGAAAGGCATTTTGTCTATTTCAAGCTCATTAGGCTGCGTGTGCTGAAAGCCGTTAGAGCTGCACAAGTCAAGTCCACAGAAGAAAACCTCATTGCTAAGCTGCAGCGCCAGTTCTGCAGCCGTACCGCTTACAGTGCCGTTTCTTTCCGCTTTTATTGCATTTATTCCGGTTTTTTCAAGGAGCAGGGTCTCTATGCTGTCTTTGTAGGACAAAGGAACAATAGTATTTGTCTGTAATAATTTAGCAGGTAAATAGCTTTCTGTGCTTAAAAAAAGAGGTATGTCTTTCAAGAAATTAAGCTGTTTCAAATGCTCCTGAGCGTACCAGCCGCCGTCTGTAGAAATAACTGCATCTGGTAAAAGCTTCTGCTCTATAAGTGGGCGCACAGCAGAAGATACAGCAAGAAGAAAAAAGCAGCCCCTGTCAGCTTTTAAATATGGTATAAGCTTTTTTAGGCTTGGACCTGATGCCGCAATAACTACAGGCTTATCAATTTTGCAAATCTTAAAGTCAAGCACATTTTTTATATAAAGAGCAAATTTGAGAGAGTTCTTGTTCCATCGTCTGTTGAAATAAATCCTTGTTCCAAGAACATCTCTTGAAAGCGTTATATAAGATTTTATATTCTGCCACACCTTAATGTAAATGTCTGGAAAAGCGTTTTCAGACGGCTTCCATGAAGCAAAAAACAAAGAACCTGAGATTTCTTCACCAAAAAAATTGAAAAGTTCATCTTTTAGAGTGGTGTCATCAAAATAAAAGACTTTGTCCCAGAAATTGTCGTATTTTATAAAGTCTTTGCAAAATCTTATTGCGCAAATCTTTGTATTTGGAAATTTCTGTCTTAAAAACTGTGCTGTATAAGATAAAGCCGGTTCGGTGATGATAATCCATGACGGCTCAAATGGAACTTCTAATGTTGCGGCAAACCTTTCGGCTTCTTTTTCCGGGTTATAGTTTGAGTGTAGGGGAAATCCGTCTTTGATACAGGTTTCGCTGCCATTTTTCGCTGTTGCAAAGCTTATCATGTTAAATCACCGGGGATGTAATGAATTTGTAAAGCGTTTCTGTATCATTAGTGCTGCCAGAAGAAACTATCTGAAGCTTGTTCAAGGAATTTTCTTCGAAGTAGGGCTTCAGATAAAAAAGAATTTTCTCCGTAAAAATAGTCAAATTCAAATCAAAATGACTGAAAGCAACAATCTTTATGGAATTATCTGGAAGTCTTGCACAAATGCAAGTGTCATCAAAAGCTTTCTTTAATTCAGAAAAAACAAATGTGCTCATAATATAAGAATCAGCTTTCGTGTTATGGATTATTAATTCATCTATAAATCTAGTCAAATTTATTGAATACATATTACCTTTCAAATCATCAGAAAGGCATCTTTCTATAAGTTCGTCTTTGTCATCTATAAGCCTGTCCATTTCTTCAATTGATAATGCTTCTAAGTATCTGTTAATGATAGGCAGAAAAGCTTCAGTTAAAAGCTGCCAGTTATCATCTATTGAATCTAATATGTGGTCTGTGATTAATTCCTGCGTGTTAGGCTGCGTAGCAATAATAATGCAGTTTTCAGTTTTTCCGATTGTGCAGAATTTTATATGCAGCATTGCAATAGTATCACGGTCTTTAAGCGAGAATAGCTGTAAAAATGAATCAAGGCTTGAAGCTGACTGCTGATACCATGTATTTTCTTCCGGGTTCTCACCGATTGCGCCCAGCCAAAAATTTACAGATGATTTGCTTTGCAGGGTAGTTCCAAAATCAAAACCATGATTGACTACAAGATGATATGTGCCGTTAAAAGGCACAAAAAGCCCTATATGAGAAATTCCATGACTATTCAGAATATTGTGTATGTTTTTGAAAGGAAAAGAAAAATATTGATTATTGTCATCAGAAACAGAAAAAGTACAGCAGCTTTTATCTGCTGTACTTATCTGCTTTTGTTTATCCAGATATGAAATACCGGAACTTAGTAAACCCATAAATCATGAAATACCAAGCTCTTTGAAGAGCTTCTTGTATGTTTCAAAATAGCTGGATTGTGCAAATTCTTCGATTTTTTCATCAGGAAGATTTTCAAGAAGCTGATCCATATAAAGGAGTACAGATTTAATTTCTTCTTTCAAATCTTTCTGGTCTGCATCGGCAAACTGTTCAGCTTTTACGCGCATAGAATCAACGCCGCTTTCTGTTTCAGCGTTTTCTTCTGCAACAGGTTCAGCTGCTTCTTCTACAGGTGTTTCAGCTTCTGCTTCTGCTTCCGGTACTTCTGATTCTGCAGATTCTTCGTTCCACTGATCACTGTCAAAAACGGCTTCAGTAGGTGTTTCGTCTGCTTCAGAGAAAGGACCGACATCGCTTTCAAGAACAACTTCTTCTGTCTCTTCAACAGGTGCTTCCTGTTCATCAACAGTTTCTACTTCCAAAGTTTCCGGTTCAGAAGCTTCTTCTGTAATTTCTTCCGGTGCATCGTATATTTCTTCAGCTTTTGGTTCTTCTGAAAGATACTGTAATTCATCATTTGAAATTGAATCTTCAGTTTCCGGTTCAATATTATCAACAAAACCGTCATCATCAGAATCAACAATAATATCATCAACGTTAGGAACGCTGATCTCTTCATTTGCAGGTTCCTGTTCTAATTCTTGGATTTCAAGATCGCCAGGTTCTTCAAGTGTCTGCTCGTCAAAATCCATTGTCTCTGGAGCTGTTGGAACTTCATCAGAGATTTCGTTCTGGTCTGCTGCACCATTGTTATCAACGAATTCTTCTGTAAAATCAGCTGTATTAAGAATATTGCTGAGCTCATCGCCTGAAAGGGCAATTGTTTCATCTTCAACGTCACCGTCAAAGAAACCTGTTGATGATTCTGATTCAACAACTATTGGGGCTCCTTCCGGCTGCTCCCCATTGTCCAAAACAGGTTCTGTTACAGATTCAACTGTGACAACATCTGCCGGTGCTTCAACTTCAGCTTTTTCAGCAATAGCTTCATGAAGTCCCAATGATTCATGACGGACATTTGCAAGTTCTTCTTTTAAGAGAGAAATTTCGGAACGGAGCATGGACAACTCGTTAGATATTTCTTTAAGAACAGATTCTGAAATATTTGATGTCTGTTCAGGTGCTCCTGTTGTAGACTGCTCTGTAATACCTGAATCTAAATTGTTTTCATCAAAATCCATGTTGTGCTCATCCTCCTTGTCTTCAGTATACTCTGAATTATCGGCAATATCAAGCAGATTCTTATCAGTTTCGTTATCTTCGTCTTCTGAAGCTTCAGGGAAGGTTTCAGAAAGAATCGAATTATATAAAGATGCATTGGATATATCATTTTCTGCAGCCGGTTCTTCTGATAAGTCATCAGTGAGTGCTGACTCTGTATCTAAGCTGTCTGCTGTATCAAGACCAGGTGCAATGAAATTAGTATCTGCTGTATCTGTAGTAATATCGTCAAAAGAAGGTAAATCATTATCAGATTTTTCTTTTGAAGATGTAATATCATCAAAACTTGGTGTCAGACCGTCAGATTCGCTCAATTCAGAAAATTCAGCAGGTTCTGTACTCTCAGATTCAAGCTTGTCTGTTTCGGCAAGACTGTCAGCTAATGCAGCTGCATCAACAAAGTCTTCGTCACCTTCATTAAGGGTCGGAATAACAATATCTCCCGGTTCTTCTGCTGTTTCTTCTTGAATTTCAGGTTCTTCGTCCTCTGAAAGGGCAGGGGCTTCAGAAGCTTCATCTTCAACTAAAGAAGGAATCTCAAAATCAGATGAATCAGCCTGCAAATCTTCTGATAATTCGTCTGCTGCAGGAACATCATCTGAAATTTCCGGTGGTGTTAAAGAATCATCATCGTTTTCAATGTTCAGATTATCCGGTTCAAAAGTATCATCTGATTGCAAAGCTTCCTGCTCAGTATTTTCAGTGCCGGCTTCATCAACTGCCGGTTCATCGTAAAGCGCAGGTGATTCCGGTATTTCATCGTCTTCTGAAATGTCAGAAGGGCTTAATGAAATATCTGGAACATCAATGATATTATCAGATTCATCTTGAGAAACAAATGAATTGATTTCGGTGTTATCAGCATCTTCAACAATTTCTGGAACAATACTGCCTGAATCAGTTAAATCATCGGTTTGTGATGTTTCAACTTCCGGTGAATCAGATAAAGTTTTATCTGTAATATCCATGTCCTGTTCTTCTTTCATAGTCTGCTCTTCTGTTGAATTTGTTATCGGTACAATTTCTTCATCATCTACTGATGAAGAAATGTCAAAAGGGGGCGTATCTTTATTCGAAACCTCTGGTGTTGTCGAATCCTCCATATTTTCCGCATCTGCAAAAAGGTTTTCGTAGAAATCATCGTCTTCTGATTTCTCCAAAGCAGCTTTTTGAGGAATGTTT
>CADBUT010000001.1 GCA_902797925.1 uncultured Spirochaetaceae bacterium | reverse complement strand
TCGCCGCCAAGACGGATGGCTCTTGTAACTACCATGCCGCTCAAAGAAATAACTGAAATTTCAGTTGTACCGCCGCCGATGTCACAGACCATGTGGCCTGCCGGCTCGTGAATCGGGATTTCTGCACCGATAGCAGCAGCAAGAGATTCCTGAATTACGTTTACTTCCCTTGCACCGGCGTGAACAGCTGCTTCCATAACGGCGCGGCGCTCAACTTCTGTAATACAAGAAGGAATACCGATTTTCATTCTTGTTCTTGTAAGCTTATAGCGCGGAATGACTTTCTGAATGAAGAACTTAATCATCTTTTCAGTCAAATCCATGTCAGCAATAACACCGTCTTTAAGGGGGCGTTTCGCAGTGATATTATCCGGAGTTTTCCACAGCATTTGTTTTGCGGCAGAACCTACAGCTACTACACGTTTTGTTCCACATTCTACAGCAACAACAGAAGGTTCGTTTATTACAATACCTTTTCCACGAACATAAACAAGCGTGTTACATGTTCCCAAATCAATTCCTATATCTGTTGTAAACTTATCAATTAAGCTCATAACCCCCCCTAACCGTTATTCAATTTTTGAAGTGCACCAGGATGATTTACCTGCACCCGCAGAGCTTTACGCCATTCTGAACGCGCTTTTGTCGAATCACCTTGTTTTTCATATATTATCCCAAGCCCATAATAGGCATCGGCATAATTTGCATCTTTAGCTAAAATAGCATCAAATTCTCTTTTTGCATCAAAAAGATTATTTTCTTCGAGATATATTTTACCCAGAATGTTGCGACTTTTCAACACCAAAATGTCATCATTAGACTCACTTACAACACGAAAAAGGTATTGTTTTGCCTTTGAATAGTCTTCTGACTTGTAATATTGCTCGCCGATTGCGTGAAGAAGCTTTTCTGATTCATGGATACCGAGCGCTTCTGTAAAAGCGCTTATGCTTTCTTCAGTCATATTCAGCGCAGCATAAGAAAGTCCTAAATATTCGGGAATATCATTCGAGACATAGCCGTCATTTTTAGCCAGTGTAAAATACTTTATGGCAAGATCCGCATAGCAGTTATATGCAGCAAAAACATCTTTCTGGTAATATGCCCTTGCAAGCATATACTCAATCTGAGGTTTTGATTTTGAATAATTTGAAATTAATGCAAGCCGCAGCGCGTTTATTGCGTCCTCGATATAGGCAAGTGCAGCAGATGTGTCTGTCTGCGAAACAGCAAGATAAAATGCAGAATAACCTTTATAAACAAGAACTGACTGCTGCATAGGCTTTTCTTCAAGCATACGGTCTGCCTGAGCATAAACGCCCTCGTAATCTTCAGAATTCCACAAATTCTCAAGGTTTTCTAATGACAGTTCTTTTGAAATTTCTTTATGTTTTGCAAGTGTTCTCATCGACACACCTGCAGCGAATGCAACTGCCAAAACAATTATAATGATACAAGTCCACAAGAATTTTTGTTTTTTTCTTCTGTCATAACTATCATATTCACGCAGTTGATTCATTTTCATTTTTTAACCAATCCCACCCCAATTTGGTACTGTTAATCAACAACCTCGCCACAGAGCGACAAGGTTGTTGTTCTTAATAAGTAATCGCACTCGGCATTGATACCCTTTGCCTCGGCACGAATCAATTAACAGCTTTATGAAAAAAAAGCAGAAGAGACAATAAGCCGAGTTCTGTCAATAAATCATTGCAAAGCAACAATTTACCATAATCATCTATCTTGAACAAAACTTACGTTTTGTCTCCAGCAGTTTACCAGCAGCCGCCCGGACTTGCGCCCGGAATCGGAAATCAGGCTGCTATTTAACTTTGCTCCAAATGAGGCTTGCAATGCGGCCTTTGTTGCCAAAAACCCGGTGGGCTCTTACCCCGCCATTTCACCCTTACCTTGCGGCGGTATACTTTCTGTTGCGCTCTCTGTAGCTTTTTCATTATAAAAAAGCCCCCGGCTGTTAGCCGGCATTTTTTCCGAAGGAGCCCGGACTTTCCTCTACGGACTGACCGCAGCGATTATATCCCTTCTGCCAGAATTAACCTCATTATATCTTGAACTGCCCGAGATTTTGAAGCTCCGGGCAGCCCAATTTTACTCTCAACCTGTCAGTCATCCGCCAGATTAAGAGAACAACTTACTCATCAAAGCCCATTTCTTTGATTTCATCACGGGAACGGTGTTCTTCTTCATCCAATTCATCTTCATCGTTCTCTTCATCCTCATCGCTGAAATCATCATCAAGATCTGCAAGGCTTCCTGTATCATCAAGGTGGAAGTATTCGCTTTCACCTGATTCATCTTCTTCGTAATACAGAATACGGCTGCAATACGGGCAGAATACAATCTTTTCGCCTGTATGAACTTCATTAGCAAACTGTGCCGGAAGAATCATGTGGCAGCCGTCGCAGACGTTGCCTTTTACAGCAACAATACCTTTGCTGTGCTTGCTCTTGATAATACGCTCAAATTTGAAAATAATTTCAGAATCGATTCCAGGAACAATTTCTTCTTCCTGTTTATGCAGAGCGTCAAGTTTTGCTTTCAGGTTTTCAATTTCCTGTGAAAGATTCTGCTTGTTCTGGTTCAGCTCAGATTCCTGCTGGGCAATGAACTGCTCGTCCTGTTTGATATTTTCATCAAGCTCGACAAAGTTCTTTTCTTCTTTCTGCAGCTCTTTACGGATCTGCTGCTCAAGCTCTGTAGCGTCTTTAATTTCTTTTTCAAGAGCTTCGTACTCGCGGTGTGTTGTAATTGAATCCATTCCCTTTTCGCCGCGCTCGCGTTTTGCTTCTGCATCAGCAAGCTGTGTCTTCAAAAGAACAACCTTTGAACGGAGTGTTTCATATTCCGCGTTTTTTTCTATAAACTGCTTCTTCATGCGTTCAAGAAGCTCTTCCTGATTTGTAAGCCGTTTTGGAGCATCGGCTATAAGCGTCTCAAGTTCATATTTTTCAGAAAGAACTTCCTGCAAAGTTTTTAATTTGTCGAAAACTTCAGTCATTTCCATAAGTACAAAACCTCTTCTATATTAATTGTCAAGATAATCGCGCAATGGGCTTGAGCGTCTCGGGTGTCTCAGTCTTCTCAACGCCTTAGCCTCAATCTGACGTATACGTTCGCGTGTTACGTTAAAGTACAAACCGACTTCCTCAAGAGTAAGCGAATATCCGTCATCAAGACCAAAACGCATCTTAAGAACTTCCTGTTCACGCGGCGGCAGCGTTTCAAGCACAGTCTGAAGCTGTTCCTGCAAGAGCGTAAACGCCGTCTGGTTTGCAGGATTCTCAACTTCCTTGTCCTCAATAAAATCTCCGAGCAGAGAATCTTCTTCCTCACCAATCGGAGTTTCAAGCGAAATTGGCTCGCGCGCAACATTCTTAACCTGCTTAACGCGGCTTACAGCCCAACCAAGCTGGGCTGCAATCTCTTCGTCAGAAGGTTCTCGGCCAAGACGCTGCATAAGCTGACGGCTTTCGCGTACAACTTTGTTTATCTGCTCAATCATGTGAACCGGCACACGGATAGTGCGCGCCTGGTCTGAAATTGAGCGTGTAATCGCCTGGCGTATCCACCATGTTGCGTATGTAGAGAACTTAAAGCCTTTGCTGTACTCAAATTTTTCAACAGCCTTAATAAGACCGATGTTGCCTTCCTGAATGAGGTCGAATAAGTGAAGACCGCGGTTCGTGTATTTCTTTGCAATAGAAACTACAAGACGCAGGTTTGCATTGATAAGGCGGTCTTTTGCCTTTTTCATCATAATGCGGCCGCGCTGAATTTCTCTTGCCATTGTCAGAATTTCAGAAACATCGTTCTCAAACTCGTACTCAAGTCTCCGGAGCTTGCGGTCAATCTTCTGAATCTGCGTATAAATCTCGCGGATATCATCAGCCGGAATACCAAGCTCTTCTTCAAGCTTTGCACGTTCAGATTTAAGAGAAACACGCTTTCCGAGAGCACGGAGTTCCGTATAGTCAGAAATGCGGAGCTCTTTCTCTTTCTTTTCCTGTCTGTGGCGGTATTCCTTGATTTTCTTTGTAGCTTCAATAAATCTGTCAGAAAAACGTTCGATTTCTTCAGACTGAATATCTACGCCCTGCAGAACAGGAAGAATCTTATTACGGAGCGCAACCAGATCTTCGTTCTCAAAAATTGAGACGTTCTGGTCTTTTTCGTAAAGCTGCTTCTTAAGGGCAATATACTGCTTCATTTCAGGCAGAACCTGTTTTAAGGCGTCGCTGTAGTTAGCCTTGAGGCGGCGTTTTTCTGCCATTTCTTCGTTTATTTCTTTTCTCGGGCGGCCTGCTTCATGAGGATCAATCTTAGTGAAAGCACGCTGTGCAATCGCATAAAATTCAGGAATAATCATGCCGGAATTTTTGATTACGTCTTTTATGATGTTTTCACCGCTTTCCATTTTTTTGGAAAGCTCAACTTCCTGTTCAGCTGTAAGCAGGTTTTCTTTTCCGATTTCACGCAGATAAAGACGGATCGGGTCGTCGATTGACGAATCCTTGTCGTTGTTTACAAGGCGCTTACGTCCTAAATCATCATCTTTTTCTGGTTTATCCGGGTCAGCATTTGCAGCTGCTTCTTCAGCCTGCTCTCTGGCCTCTTCATCGTCCTCATCTTCAAGAACCAGGTCTTCTTCTATAACCTGAATCTTATTCTGTTCAAGAACCATGAGTACCGTATCCATTTTGTCTGAGTTCAAAATTTCAGGCGGTAACAAATCATTGATTTCATCCCAGTTAAGGACTTTTTTAGCTTTTCCGTATTCAACAAGTTTTACTATTGCTGGATCTAGTTCTTGATCCGTCATTCAGTTACATCCTTTACGTTCAATTCGTTATCGATGGCCATTTTTTCATACTGCATGTTGCGTAACTCTTGCAGTTCTTCAAGAGTTTTACCACCACACTGACGAATCTTATTCATCAGTCTCTCCCTTTTTCTCTCTAAACTGTTTCGATGCACTAAAGCAATACTGTCTTCAATTGTCTTCTCTGAATTAATTGTAAATTCATCAGAAGCAACCGTCTCACTTACCAATTTACGCAATTTTTCATTTTCGCATTTGGCAAGTATTGCATCCGAACTTAGGACATCTTCTCTAAAGCATTCTTCTAAAGCATAAAACAACTCTTTTGCAGCCGGTTCTTCAAAGTCTTCAGGCGAAAGCATTGAGCGCATTTTTGTGAAATATTCAGTATTTGACACAACAGCGAGCATCGCACGTAATTCGGCATTTTTCTTTATATCAGGGTTGTCTGGTACTATAGATTCTGATGTATGTCCGTTCGGTCCAGTCCTTTTCTGAGCAGCGTCCCTGCGGTTAAAGTCAGAGCGTACAGCCTGCAGCGATAATCCGTAAGTATTGCACAGCTGCTCAAGACACGATTCTTTTTGTATATCTGACGGCAAAACATCAATATACGGGAAAAATTCCAAAGAAGCCTTGGTTTTTCCGTCAGGTGTATCGATAGGATACTTTTTTGCCAGTCTAGACAATAAATAATCGGAATCAATTATACTGTTATCTACAATACTCGTCAAGGTTTCTGCACCGAAATTTAGCAGAACATCAGCAGGATCTTTCGGCTTAGGCTTGTCACCAAAATTGAAGCCGGCGATATTTACAATCTTGACAACTGCACCGGCTTTTCTGCACATCAGAATAGCCCTGTACGTTGCTTTCTGTCCCGCCTCGTCGCCGTCAAACGAAAGTATGAAGGTATCTACAAATGGTTTCAGTATATGGATTTGTTCCTCTGTTAAGGCTGTTCCAAGAGGCGCGACGGCGAAGTTCAGCCCTGCCTGATGATATGCAATAACGTCCATGTAGCCTTCGCATAAAATAACGGTCTTAAGTCTGTTTATCTGGTTTTTTGCAAGATGAAAAGCGTAAAGCGTCTCTGACTTTTTGTACTGAGGCAAATCTCCTGAGTTAAGGTATTTCGGGCCGTCGCCTTCAAGAATGCGTCCGCCAAAAGCTACAACTTCGCCGTTCCTGTTGCAGATCGGGAACATGAGCCTGTTTGAGAAAAACGCGACATCGGGGTAATTCTTTGAAAAAAGTCCGGACTGCGAAAGAAAATCATTTGAATAGTTTTTCTGCAAAAGGAATTTTTTGAGCCATCGCCTGTCTTCGGGCGCAAAGCCAAGCCCGAACGCATCTGCAATTTCAGGCGAAACGCCGCGTTTTGCAAGATAGGAAAGCACAGGCTTACCCTGCTCGGTTTCATTCAAAAAATAGCGGAAAAGCGCCGCCGTGCGCCGGTATAAATCAAGCATATCGTCTTTGAACTGGCGGGCTTTGGCGTATTCTTCGTCATCTTTTTTAGAAGATACACCGTCGTAAATTACTTCTATGGCATTTTTTTTGGCAAGCTGCTCGACAGCTTCAACAAAAGAAACATTTTCAATTTCTCTGTAAAACTGAATAACGCCGCCGCCTTTGCCGCAGCCGAAACAATGATATATTCTTTTTTCAGGGCTTACAGCAAATGACGGCGTTTTTTCATTATGAAACGGACAGCAGCCCCAGAAAGTTGAACCTTTTTTTTCAAGGTGGACATACTCGCTGACAAGAGAAACAATATCGACGCTGTTACTTACTGCATCTATTGTAGCAGACGAAATGTGGCGGCCCATTATTTTCCTGCAGCCGCCTTTATAGCAAGGTCACGCCCTGTCTTTGCATGTTCTTCAAGAGAAGACGAAAAATGGTGCGTGCCGGTCGCTTCGTCTACGACGCGGAAATAGTAATAGTTTGTCTTCGGCGGGTTCGCGGCAGCTTTAAGCGCAATTGCGCCCGGGTTAGAGATTGGCCCTGCCGGAAGCCCCGCCCATTTATAAGTGTTGTAAATGCTGTCGATTTTCAAGTCTTCATAAGTGATGCGCTCAGGGTGCGGCCGCCCTTCGATTTCCGTGAGTATATAGACGATTGTGGCGCAAGATTCAAGCCCGATATGGTGGTCAAGCCTGTTCTTGAAAACGCTTGCGATAAGCGGCGCTTCTTCTTCGCGGCAGTATTCGCGTTCAACAATAGAAGCAAGAATCACCGTGTCATGCAGCTTTTTCATGTCGTCAGACGGAATTTCAAGCGAATCGATTCTTGCAAAGAAATTGTCTACAAGCCGCTCAATAACGTCATCCGGGTTCATCGAAGGATTGAAGAAATACGTATCTGGGAAAAGATAGCCTTCAAGGCTTGATGCCGCAATTTTGTACTTCTCTAAAATTTCTGGATTTTTCGTTTCTTTTATAAATTCTTCTTTTGAGAGAATTACGTCTGAATCAACGAGAAGCTGCGCAATCTGCGATGTCGTAAGACCTTCTGGAATGCTGACGCTTATGTGATCCTGCTTGCCGGAAGCGAGCAGCGCAAAAATTTCAGACATGCTCATTGTCGGGCGCACTGTATAGCGGCCGGCCTTCATCTCGAATTTTTCAAGCCGCGCCTTAAGATAGAAAATATCAGCTGAACGGATAAGACCGTGCTCTTCAAGTTCGGCTGCAACAGCCGGCACGCCTGTTCCGACTGGAACTTTAAGGATATACGGCTCTTGCGAAACATCTTCGCTAACGTCAGCAAGTTCGGCTTCGGATGAAGCTTCACCAGCTCCGACGGTTTCAGCGCCGTCAGTCAAAGTTTCTGCGCCAGCGTCAGCGCTGTCTTGAGAAGCTACGGCTGCTTCACCTGCTTTTACAGGCGCAGTCTGCATGTAAAAATAATAACCTGTTACAGCGCCAACGCCCGCAACCAGAACGGCGAGAACAATAATAGCAATTCTAAGAAATAACTTCATAAGCTCCCTCTCTTATGCGTCTTCGCACGTATACATTGGAAGATACTGCTGCTCGATTACCCTGTCCCAGGAATATTCCTGCTCGACATACGTAGCAGCATTCTTTGCAACCGCTGTAAATTCTGACGGCGATTTCTGGAATTTGTCAATAAGCTCAAGAAGCACATCGGCAAGCCTGTCGCATGTGTTCGGCTCATACAAAAAGCCAGTCTTGCCGTCAATGATTTTGTTCAAGCCGCCGACAGCATGAGCCACCGGAATAGTGCCGAAAATCTGCGCGATGAAGTCCTCAAGACCGCACGGCTCAAAAAAGCTCGGCAGCACGATAAAATCCGCAACTGCAACGCAAAGCCTTACAAAAGAGCGTTCGTAGCCGCGTATATAGATGTATCTGCCCTTGTTCTGCTCGGCAAGCAGCTTGTGGCACTCTTCCAAAGAAGAATCGCCCTGGCCGGTGACGATGAAACATGCATCCGGGTTTTTCTTCAGCACGATTTCGGCTGCGTCCGCAAGCACTTCAAGCCCTTTCTGGTGCACAAGCCTGCCGTGATAAGCGAAATAGACGTTGCCCGGCTTATGGGTTATGCCGCCGTAGCGTTCAAGCCCCGGAATATTGAATTTTTCGCCTGTGTTCTTGATGAACCAGCTTCTGCATGAATATTTTCCGCGGAAGCTGCCTTTTTTCGGGTTGAAAGCATAAGGCAGCAGTGACTTTGATTTGTCTTCGGGGCAATATCTGTCAACGTCAATGCCGTTAGTTATGCCTTTTATGGCGATGTTCTTTTCTGCGAAAGTCTGAGCAAGGCCGCCTGTAAATTTGTCGTTCACGTCGCGGAGCTCGTCTGCATACCACGGCGAAACTGTAGAAAGCGTGGCATAAACCGAAGCGACCAAGAAAGGCTCGATGCGACCGTTCATAAGCCCGGTCTGCAGCATCGGCATCGGAAGCCCCGTCAAAGAATAAGCTTCAAGCATCGAGTTGAACTGCTGGCGGTAGCCTTCGCCTGCGTTGTGGATTGTAACGAAAAAGCGCGTATTTGCAAAAGCCTTTGCATGCTGCGGAGAAGCCTTTGCAAAAGCCGGAATAAGCGCGGTATGCGCGTCCTGGCACTGAATGATGTCGGGGTATTCGCCGGAAAGCTGCGCAAAAGCGATTACGGCTTTTTGAAAGACCGTGTTCATTATGTTCGCGTCTTTATGGCCTGAGCCACGCACAAATTCGGGATTTTCCTTTTCGTCTTCGGCTGTGTAAACATAAACGCTGCGCTTTTCCGTGAAAATACGGTGCATAACAAAGATTATGCGCACGCCCTTCACTTCAGCCTGACCGTAAGCCACCCTGTAAATTGAATTGCCGCAAATAATTCCGGCTATAGATGAAGATAATTC